>REEF01000351.1 GCA_007695205.1 Planctomycetaceae bacterium | reverse complement strand
GAAAGCGGCTTATCCGAAAACGACTCCCGACCCCTTCCGCCGATTCCACCAAGAAACACCGGGCCGGGTGCTTAGCACAAGAGTCCGTGGCGTTTCAATACATTTCTACGCTCGATGCGAACGGAGTCGGTGGGATGCGATATCTGGTAACTGTTCAAGCGCCCAAAACATCGAATCTGCAGGCGAACGGAGATTGGCTGGTCGATGCCGAAGATCGAGAAATGGCCCTGGCCGTTGTGCAGCAGCAAGCCGTTTCATCTTGGTGGCCAAGCGGTTCTACCTGGTCGGTAGACGCCCCATCGGAGGATAGTAGGATGCCAAAATGAGGTCAGCGGCCGCTCATGCTGGTTGCGACAGGCGACCTTTCGCCGATCCTAAGTCCTTACTGGGGATGATTTTTTGTCTTCGGTCGTATAGAATTTCGTTCCTGGTGTTCGTTGCGGACGGAAACGTTGACCGCTCCCTGCGGACCGTTCGGCTTTAACCTATAGGAAGTGGCACATGTTCCCGGTGATCCCCGGTCCGCGATTTCAAGGATCGCTTCTCAATGGATGGCTCGTGTCCAGCATTCTCGTCATCGGCTGCTTTGGGCTGATCGGCTGTGGAGGTTCGGACCCGGCACCGATTTCGGCTCGAACCAGCCAATTCGAGGTCGGCGACGCGGCCGTTGATCCGCCGCGAGCGACAGCGCCCAGTCCCGCGATCAGCGGTGATGTGTCGGAAAGCGTGACGGCATCTTCGGAGATCGATTTGCAGGATGCGGTGCCTGGCAGCCCTGCCGCCCCACAAGTCGTCGCGCCCCAGGTCACGGCCCCGAAAGTGATGGCCCCGGAGGTCGCGGACTCGGCGCTGCAACCCCCCGCTCAACCGGTGCAACCGCCGGAGGCACCTCGATTCGATCCGGTCGAGCGTCTGGATCTCAGCGAGTTAGACCCTGACCAGCTTCCTGACAGTCCCGCCAAACTGCGGGCCTTGCTGGAGGCCTTGCAAGCACGTCAACCCAGCGGGCGGACTCCGCAGGAGCAGATGGAGGAGTTCCTGAGCATTCAGTTCACGCGGCTCAAAGCGGCCGAGAAATTGTGGGATTTGGCCGAGGACCAGGAGACTCAGATGATCGCGGTGCAGACCAAGGTAGACGCCTTGCGCATCATGAGCCGTTTTCAGGTACCCGACACCGAGAAGGAACTGCACAAGTACTGCCGCGCCTTACAGGAATTGGACGATCCGGAGATTTCGTTCTTCGGCCGTTTGGTGCTGTTCCGGCTAGCCGTAGAAGATCTGGCGGGCGGAGTCGAGCAGGTGGATTTGCCGACGGTTCTGCAGGATCTTGAGGAGTTGGCGGCTGAGGCCTCGAAAAACCCCAACACGTTCATGATGCTCAGCGATGCGGCTGGGATTTTCTTCCAATCCGGAAATCGGGATGCAGCCTTGCAGGCTTACCGAACGATCGGTCGAACGTTCCAGGATAGCGAAGACGAGGAGGAGGCGACCGAGGCAGCGGTGATGCTGGAACGGGTACGCATTCTCGAAGCGGAAATGGATGTGAAACTGCAGGCGGTCGTGACGGGCGAAGCCGCCGATGAAGGACAACTGCTGCAAACGATCGAGACGTTGGTCAACGCCGAAGATGCCGGGATGGGCACGTTGATCGAGATGGGCCAAGTCGCCACGGTTCTGGAGATGACCGATCACCACGAAGTGGCCAAGCAGGTGTACGAGAAGATCCGAGCAGCTTTCGCGGAGCACTTGGATGCCGATCTGGCTGAGTTGGCGGAGGAGATGACGGCCAACGGTTTGAGACACGTCGCCTTGCTGGGCGAACCGCTGGAGGTGACCGGCGTGAAACTGGACGGTTCACCGTTCGACTGGTCGAAGTACGAGGGCAAGGTCGTTTTGGTCAGCTTTTGGACTTGGACCGATCCCTGCCTGTACGAGATCTCGAATATTATTCAAGCCTATCAGCAGTACCACGACCGGGGCTTCGACGTGGTCGGCATCAACTTGGACGAGGACACCGAAACCGTTCGGCGTTTCATGGACATCCAGCCATTGCCATGGGCGGTCGTAGTCAGCGCCGATCCCGAAAAACAAGGGCCTCAAAATCCGTTGGCGGTGCATTGCGGCGTGGATCTGTTGCCATTCGCGGTCCTGCTGGACCAGGAAGGCAAGGTCGTTGCACTGCACGCCAGGCAGAATCGACTGCATGAGAAACTGCAAGAGTTGCTCGGTCCGCCGGCCGGTGATTTTCCCGGGTCTCCCCAGGGACTCGAACCGGCATCGCCCGCCGTGCCAAACTGAGTGTTGGAGAGCGAGTAGATATGCAGATCGATGAATTCCCACGGCTGGATGTGATCGCGGTGGGGGCGCACCCGGACGATGCGGAGATCGCCTGCGGTGGCACGTTGGCTTCCCTGGCTCGGCAGGGTTATCGAGTCGGCATCATCGACTTGACCGACGGCGAACCCACGCCGAATTCGCCGGGCCCCCACGTGCGTCTGCAGGAGGCTCAGCAGGCGGCTCAAGTTCTGGGCGTGCACCAACGGGTCATTTTGGATCTGCCCAACCGGCGATTGTTCGATTCGTTCGAAGCGCGGGTCATGCTGGCCAAGGAGTTTCGCAAGTACCGACCGACGGTGGTGATTTCCTTTGGTGACAAGACGCCGAACGCTTCGCCCGACCACTGGCAGGCAATGCAGATCACCGATGCCGCCGTGTTCTATTCGCGGCTGACGAAGTGGGACGAACATTTCGATGGTCTGCCAACCCACAAAATCGCTTCGCAGCTCTATTTCCGACTGGCATTCGAACCGGCCGTGCTGAGCGGGTATCACCACGATTTCACCGTGGACATCTCGGACACGCTGGAGACCAAGTTGCAGTCCATCCGCTGTTATCAGACCCAGTTTCCACCCGATCGCGAATACGTGTTCGACCGCATCCGAGGCGCCGCACTGACCATCGGCGCTGCGGCGGGGTTCTATGCGGGCGAAACCTTTGTATCGCCGCGGATGCTCGGGACACGCGACCTGTTGAAATTCCTCACCGGCGGCTGATCCGCTCGAGGCTTGACGGACACCCTGCGTTATGGTTCACGACGATTTCGTCACATCGGTTGTTCTGCAGACCGTGGCGCAGCGCGAAGCGACTCTGCTGGCACCCTATGCCATGCACAGCGCCGACTCGAAAGGCCGCAAATACCCGGAATCCGAACAGCCCTATCGAGGCCCGTTCCAACGCGATCGCGATCGTATCGTGCACAGTTCCGCATACCGGCGTCTGAGCGGCAAGATGCAGGTGTTCACCGGCGAGATGGGCGATTACCATCGGACTCGGTTGACCCACACCCATGAAGTCGCATCGATCGCCCGCACGATCGGGCGCGCGTTGCGATTGAACGAGGATCTGATCGAAGCCCTGGCGTTGTTTCATGATATCGGGCATCCACCCTTCGGCCATGCGGGCGAAGACGCGTTGAACGAATGCCTGGCCGACCAAGGAGGGTTTTCGCATAACCACTACGCCTTGGTGATCGCCGAACAATTGGAAGCTCGCTACCAGAGCTTTCCGGGCTTGAATCTCACGTTCGAGGTTTTGGAGAGTCAGGCCACGCGCGTCGACAAGACGGCCGGCGGGCCCGCTCCGCTGCTGGAGGCCCAAGTGGTCGAAGCGGCGGACAGCATGACTTACGATGCGCATGACACGGACGATGCCGTCAAGCTGGAGTTGGTCAGCCTGGACGAACTGGCCGAAATTCCCTTGATCCGCGATACGATCAGCTCCGTCCGCCAGCGGTTCGGCGGTCTGCGGGGGAAACTGTTGCGCAAGGCCGTCGTCCACGAATTGATCGACCGCCAGGTCACCGATCTGCTGCAGACCACCGGACGGGCGCTCGCCCGCTGCCGGTTCGCAAATGCCGACGCTGCACGCCGCTCCGAATTCCGCATCGGCCCCAGCCCCACGCTGGCGGAGCGGAAAGAACAGTTGGAGTCGTTTCTGTATCAACGCGTCTATCGTCATCCGCAGTTGGTCGCCGTTCGCTCGCGCGCTCAACAGCAATTGAGGGCGATGTTCGCCGGCTACTGTCGGCGTCCTGCTCTGTTGCCTCAGAAGTTCCGCGATCGAGCCGAGACGATTGGCATCGCCGTCGCGGTTGGCGATTATCTGGCCGGCATGACCGACCGCTACTGCGAACAGCAATTTCGGCTCTATTTCGAAAACCAACCGACGTGACATCGAGCATGGGAAGATCTGGAGAAGAAAAGTCAGCGACCACATGGCTGGCCGAAATCCGAGGGCAGATGGATCTGACGATGGCGGCGGATCGCTATCGTCTGCGTCGACAACTGCGCGCCGTGGAACGAGCGGCTCGCGACGGCAAACCATGGGATCGTTCGCTGGCTCGATTGCGCCAGCAGTGGGAACGATCGGTCGCACTGCGACGAAAACGCTACCAGGATGTCCCTACGCTGACGTTCGACCCGGAGCTGCCCATCACTGCGCGGATCGACGAGATCACCCAAGCGGTCCGCCAACATCCGGTGACGATCGTTTGCGGCGAGACAGGTTCGGGAAAGAGCACCCAGTTGCCCAAGATCTGCCTGGCTTCGGGACGGGGTATCGAAGGCTTGATCGGACATACTCAACCGCGACGTATCGCCGCCCGCTCGGTCGCCGCACGTATCGCCGAGGAACTTCAGTCGCCGCTGGGATCTCACGTCGGTTTCAAGATCCGTTTCACCGATACCACGCAACCCGAGACGTACATCAAGTTGATGACCGACGGGGTCCTGCTGGCCGAAACACAAGGCGACAGGTTCTTGGACCAATACGACACGATCATTATCGACGAAGCTCACGAGCGGTCCTTGAACATCGATTTCCTGCTGGGCTACCTGAAACGCCTGCTGCCTCGCCGGCCTGACTTGAAGGTGATCATCACGTCGGCGACCATCGACGCGGCACGGTTCAGCCAGCATTTCGTCGATCCGACGACCGACCAGGCGGCTCCGGTCATCGAGGTGTCAGGTCGCACCTTTCCCGTCGACGTGTTTTATCGGCCGCTGCAAGCCGAAGATGCCGACCAAGAGGACGAGGAACTGCAAGACGCCATCGTGCAGACCGTCGACGAATTGGCCCGCACCGGTCCTGGGGATATCCTGATCTTCCTGCCCACCGAACGGGAGATCCTGGAAACGCACAAGACGCTGCGCGGCCACCCGATCCCGGGCGATGGGCGCCAAACGGAGATCTTGCCCCTGTACGCGCGGCTGCCAACCCGTGACCAGAACAAGGTCTTCCAGTCCCATGCGCGGCGGCGAATCGTCCTGGCGACCAATGTGGCGGAATCGTCGCTGACCGTGCCGGGAATCCGCTTTGTGATCGATACGGGTACGGCTCGCATCAGCCATTACTCGCCGCGTCGCAAAGTCCAGCGTTTGCCGATCGAAGCGATTTCGCGAGCGTCGGCCGACCAGCGCGCGGGACGCTGTGGACGCATCGGTCCGGGGATTTGCGTCCGGCTGTACAGCGAAGCCGATTACCAGACTCGCGATCGTTACACGCTGCCCGAAATCCGTCGCACGAATCTGGCCTCGGTGATCCTGCAGACCAAGGCCATGCGGCTGGGCCCCTTGGAAGACTTCCCCTTCCTCGACGCTCCTCGTGCCGATGCCGTCCGTGACGGGTATAAAACACTGTTCGAATTGGGCGCCCTGGACCAACACCGCGAATTGACGGAACTGGGCCGACGACTGGCTCGATTGCCCGTCGATCCACGCATCGGTCGGATGATCCTAGCCGCCGACCAGCAGCGTTGCCTGCAGGAAGTGCTGATCATCGCTGCGGTGTTGGAAACGCAGGACCCGCGAGAACGGCCGCAGGATAAGCAGCAGGCGGCCGATCAGGCTCATGCACGATTCGCTGATCCGACATCAGATTTTTTGGCGTTTTTGAACTTGTGGGAATTCTTCCACCAACTGCGAACCAGCCTGACACGCAGCCAACTGCGAAAAGCCTGCCGCCAAAATTTTCTTTCCTTCAACCGCATGCGGGAATGGTTGGACATCCATCGCCAGTTGAAACAACTGGCCGCTGAAGCCGGGTTGGCGTCGCGCCGCTCGGCAGAAGAATCGCGCAGTGACGAACAACGGTATGCTTCGATCCATCAGGCGCTGCTGGCCGGATTGCTGTCCAACGTGGCGCAACGCGGGGATGGATACGAGTACACCGGCGCCGGTGGCATGTCGATGCACGTGTGGCCCGGATCGGGAGTCTTTGCCGGCAAACCGAAATGGATCATGGCCGCCGAACTGGTCGAAACGAACCGTACCTATGCCCGCACGGTGGCTCGCATCGCACCGGAATGGATCGAACCACTGGCCGGGCATCTGGTCCAGCGGACGTACCACGAACCCCACTGGAGCCGTCGGGCCGGGTCGGCGATGGCCTGGGAACGCGTCACCCTGTTCGGGTTGACGGTGGTGCCGCGGCGGCGAGTCCGGTATGGGACCATCGAACCGATCGTGGCTCGGGAATTGCTGATCCGCGACGGACTGGTCGACGGCCGCTGCCACATTCGCGCCGGTTTTTTGGGTCGCAATCGGCGGTTGATCCAGGAACTGGAACAGATGGCCACCCGCACGCGCCGCAGCGATCTGTACGTCGGTCTGCAGGAACAATACGACTTTTACGACCAGCGGATCCCCGCCAGCGTTTCGGACGTACCCAGTCTGGAAAAATGGTTGCGCGAGGTGCGGCAGCAGAAACCGGGCGTGCTGGAGATGACTGTCCGGGATCTGCTGGGCGATACGACGCAGGACGAAACGCGGGAGCACTACCCGGATCGCCTTTCCGTCGGCCCAGCGATGCCGCTGGAGTACCGCTTCGAGCCGGGCAATGAGGAGGACGGGATCACCTTGACCGTTCCTCAAGCGGCTTTGAACCAATTGGACGCCAGTCGATTAGGCTGGCTCGTGCCCGGCTTGCTGGAAGAGAAAGTGCTGGCACTGATCCGTTCGCTGCCCAAATCGATTCGTCGTAATTTTGTACCCGCGCCGGAAACCGCACGTCGGGCCGTCGGGCAATTGAGCTTCGGCGAGGGCTCGTTCCTCGAAGTGGTCGCTGCCGTCCTGCAGCGGATCAGCGACGAACGGGTCTCGGTCGCCGACTTTCGTTTGGAGCAACTGCCTCGCCATCTGTCGATGAACGTTCGCGTCGTCGACGATCAAGGGCAAACGATTGCCGCCAGTCGCGACGTTCAGCAATTACAGCGGGACCTGCAACGCCAGGCTGCCGCCAGCTTTGCTCGACTGCAGGACCAGCACTGGCATCGGGACGGCCTTGAGCGATGGGACTTGGACGAATTGCCCGCCGAGGTGGTTTTTCAGCGCGACGGCTTGCAGTTGATCGGGTATCCTATGCTGGTCGATACCGGTCAAGCCGTCGATCTGCGATTGGCCGATTCGGCAGCGGTCGCCGAGCGATCGACACGCGCCGGGCTGCGGCGGCTGATCTGTCTGACGGAACACCGCGAGCTGCGGGCACAGATCGCATGGATGCCCGGCTTGGATCAATGGAAACTGGTCGCCGCCACACTCCGATGCAGCCGCGATCTGGAGCAGCATTTGGCGGAACGAATCGCCGATCGAGCCTTTCTGGAGGGCCAAGCCATCCCGCGGACCGCTGGTCAGTTCGAGCAGTTCCGGCAAAACGGCTGGAAGCGAATCGGTTGGGCGGTGCAGACGATCACCCCCTTGATGCGGCGTCTGTTCGAGGCCTGTCATCAAGCCCTGTTGGCCATCGAGCAATACGATTCACCTCGTTGGCCCGAGGCGATGGCGGACATCCGATCGCAACTGTCCGAACTGACCGGCCCGCGTTTTTTGGTCGACACCCCCTACGTCTGGCTGGAGCACTACCCGCGTTACTTCCAAGCGATCTGCGTCCGCTTGGACCGACTGACCAGTGGCGGTTTGGACCGCGACCGCAAAGGCCTCGACACACTACGTCCTTTCCTGGAAGACTACCGCCGTCGCTGTGCCCTCCAAAAAGATACGGCAACCTACAGCGTGGAACTAGAGCACTTTCGCTGGATGCTGGAAGAATTCCGCGTCTCCCTGTTCGCCCAGAACCTAGGAACCTCCCTATCCGTCTCTCCCCAACGCCTAAAAAAACAATGGGGCCAAATCTCCGAAGTTTCCCGGTCGTCGACTTGATGAGTAATTGGCGGAACCGACCGCACCGATGAATTCGTTGCTGCAGCGAAAATGGGATCAGAAGAATAAATGGTTGGATGACACCTATCGAAATGCCATCATGGTGTGAAAGCAGTCGGTCATCCGAACGCCGACTGCTTTAGGCCCTTCGGTCGTAACATCCGCGCACGGTGCGCGCATCTTTGTAGGTTGGGACTCCGTCCCGACCGGGTCGGGTCGGAGACCCAACCTACTTCGGTTGCGGCCGGAGGCCGCGTTAGGTTCTGAGGTTGACAAATCAAGGAGCGGAACGCTCGAACCGAGCGTTAGTAGCGGATTTGTCACCCCTTTCCCTTGGCGATGGCGGGCTCGGTTCGACTGACCTTGCCGGTTTTGGCCAGTTCGATGCTATCGGCCACCACTGCCTCGGGCAAGTCCCCGCCACTGCCTTCATGAATGAACTGGATCGTACCTTCTTTGTCGATCAGATAGAACGTCGGCGTGTGGTTAGCACCGTAGGCCTTGGCGTTTTCCAAGTCCTGGTCCGAGGCTGTCGGAAACGTGTAGTTGTTGTCAGCCATCCACTTTGCCAGACCGTCCGCATCCATCTTCCGCTCCGAATTGAGCACCAGAATGCCCAGATCGTGACCGGCTTCATGCAGTTTTTGAATCTGCGGCAATTCGGCACGGACCCACGGGCAGGAAGTAGCTGAGATTACCAGCAGCAAAGGCTGCTGGCCTGTGAAATCATCGAGCGTTACCCGACGATGTACGGTGAAGTCGGGCGCTTTACTGCCCCGCTCCACATCAGCCATCACAGTGGCGGTAAGTCCCACAATGAAACAAACCAAACAGAATCTGTTCATCATCATCACTCCTAAGGGGGGTTGGTGAAGTAAACCTGGACGCAGCCCCGAATCCGGGGACTGCGTCGAAACACATCTCGCACTGGCTCGCACCAACCGCTGTTCGGCAAGGCGAGCCGAATGACGGGAGTAGATCTTTTGATTCTAACAATTTTCATTAGCAGCGGCAACCCTCTCGACTGCGAGTCGTTTTGCGGCCATGTCTATTCTTCTGTTTGCGGCGAGCGAGCTGTGGCGTGCAGGGATTCCCGCCGGGGTGGGCCGCCGCAATCGGGGCGTTTATTGATGAAGTCGTCGTAGTACGGCGCGTTGGCATCGACCCAGGTGACCAGCGCGGTCCAATCGTCTGCGGTCACCGGGGCGTGCTCGCGATGCAGGGGATCGTCCAGCAGCGTGCGTATCAAGCGGCTCTGGTGGGAACCGAACTGCTTTGGCTGGGTGATCGAGGCGTCAGAAAAACGGTCGGCGGTCGATACCAACATAGACCTGGTGGGCTTGCCGTCCCCTCGGCTGCCGAACAGCGTGTGGTACGACATCAACAGGCCGTCGTCGGCGCGTACCGCACTCAAGTCGATTCCTCCCTCGGGTCGCTTGGCGCCGTGACACTCCACGCAATTCCGGTCGAAGACTGGC
>REEF01000353.1 GCA_007695205.1 Planctomycetaceae bacterium | reverse complement strand
CTGTCCCCGCAGCCAATAAAGGAAAAGTCCGCCAGATGGCCGAGGCTTGGATCCAGTGGGGCAAACGGAAAGGCATGTTGTCCGACGATGAGTCTTGAGAGTGATTTTCCGAATCTGCCGATACAAGGCTATCAGATCACGAGCCCGCGTTGGTTGGTGGGGGACACATAATGGACGCGTCTACGCGTCGATTGGTTCGCCAACGCGCGGGCCAACGTTGCGAGTACTGCCGCCTGCCTAAACACCACTGGCTCCCGTTCCTGCTCGGCGGTACACTGAAATTGAAGGAATTTGCAACTTGAACGGCCCGTGGTCGCCGCGAACCGAACCGGAGACGAACATGGAATCTACGATGCGCTGGAGAAGGGCGACGATCACGTGCTGACCAAGGAAGAGATGGACGTGCTGGCCGACGAAGCGAACGCCCTCATTGCCAACATGCAAGAGGGCTAGAAGGGCAGGTCGAAGGCGAAGTGGAGGGCTTCCCAGACTTCGTTCATTCTGTCCCCTGAGAGGCTGGTTAGCCTTTCCACCAAGAGCATCTGCTCGATGGTCGCGATGTTATCCAGGGTGACCGCACAACGATCGGCCACACCGTCGACTTCGGAATCCAGGACGACTTCGGAATCCAGGCCGCGAATCGTTCGCGTCAACGGCGCCACGGTGACCCAGTGCAACTGGTCGATCGCCGAATCTCGCGTGAGCACTAACACCGGCCGCCATCCCAGCGGTTCCGCCAAATTGGCCCACCACACTTCACCTTGACGTATTCGCACGGGGCGGCCCCCAATCCGTAAAATCTTCTTCTGCCCAAACGCGAGGCAATCGCTTGCGCGTCGTCGCGATCCACTGCGCGGGGTCGTCAGCAACGCTGTCCAAGAAATCGCTTAGCACCCGTTCCACCAGTTGAGGCACAGAAACCGACGCGCGTGCTGCTGCCGCACCAAGCCGCACTTCCAAGCTGGGATCAAGTTCGACATGCATAATAAACCCTGCTGCGCTGAAACGACCATTGAGACAGACCCGCCGATTCCCATACCGTACACAACGCATCGTGTCCCGGCAAGCGACGTCGCGCGAAGAATCGGTTGGCCTCCGCTACGTACTGGACGAACGGGGCAACGAGCTTGCATGGACGAATCGGAACCCTACAGAAACAGCTCGACGAACGCGCCTTTGCCACCGCCTGTGACTCGTAGCTGGCAAACTTTGAAGGCTGCCAGCGGCGGTTGTCGGTAATAGGATTAGGGCCCAAGCTGATGCGGTCGGGTTCGGCCTTGCCACAGAATGCGTAGAATCAAGTCAGCTTGTCCGCTGCATGCACGAGTCTGCAATCATCTGGGAGGTTCCCCAATGGTCCATATGACTTAAATCACCACCGATTCGCTGTCCGTTTCGGCTCTGTTGGCGATCGATAAGGTCTGCCGAGACGCGAAAGTCGAATTTGATCTTGAACGGGAATAGCCCCAGGGGTTTATCCAGCACCCAGGTTCTAAGACGGTCAACATCGAGTGAACCCGTCCGTCACCGGGCTTGAAGCCTTTACGACCGGTGCGGCGATCGCTCAGGGATTGAATCGGCCGCCACCCAGTTCGGGCGGCCACGGGTCGAGATCGTCGGGCGTGTCGTATTGCGCGTGCAGCCGAGTGAGTTCGCGTTCCGGGGGTGTGTTTGCGCTCATGGTAGCAAGACATCGATCGAGGGCACGATTTCATCCAGTTCCGCCGCAGTGGCCGCCATGATCTCGGCCGCAACTCGTCACGATGGCGGGAAACGGGTGGGCGGATGCCGTAGGGCAGAGCGAGGCGTCCAGCGTTGCCACAATGGACGCAATGGTGCGGCAAAGGCGAACCAGCAACAGGCCAGCAGCACGATCATCTCGCCGACGACAAAGGCGATGACGACCGTAAAGACGATCTGGATCAACTGGATGCGACTGCGACGGCGGCTGATCAGTTGATTCATGACATGCGGATAACGCAATTGAGTGACCATCAGGCAGGCGATGGCCAGCGTCACCAAGGGTAACGACTGGATCAGGGCCGTGTTCAACCAACCGGTTACCTGTCGAGCGGACTCCAGGAGGTTGGCCTTGTCGGGATCCAGCCAACGTCGAACTGCGTTCATGGCGATGGGAAACGAAGCAACCACAGCCGCTGCGGCCGGCGACGGTAAACCGGCAAACCAGGAATGCGAATCGTCGCGCTCGATGTCGGTATTGAATCGTGCCAATCGCAGAATGGCACACATGACATACAGGGCCGCGATTCCCCAGATGATCCGAGTGTGAAAAATACTGTCGGCACAAAACTGACGCATCAGGAACGCCGGAGCGACTCCAAACGTGACGACATCGCACAGGCTGTCCAGTTGCGCCCCAAATTCGCTCTGCTGGTTGGTCCAACGTGCAACGGCCCCGTCCAAGGCATCGAAAACCATCCCGGCAAAGATGTACAAAGCGGCGGTGCGCAGGAGCATCTCCGACATCTGCGTGTCCGGGCCGACTTGCGCTGCATAGGTAATCGCCGCAAACCCGCAAAAGGCGTTGCCCAGCGTCAACATCGTAGGCAGTACAGGAAAGCGGCGTTCGATGGGCACGAAATCAGACTCCCTAAAAACCCGTGGAACTCGTCGACACACCGTGCGCCGGGAAACTAGCTCGAAGGCTCGTATCGAGCAAGAATCGACGAACCGGCTTTCACTTTGGCTCCGACTTCCGTCACGATCCGTAAATGGCCATCGTCAGGGATGACCAACACGGTACGCGAGCCTAGCTTGATCATGCCCAACGGCTCGCCTCGTTGCAAGATGTCTCCGGGTTTCAGCCAGCAGACGATGCGCCGGGCGATGGCCCCGGTGATCTGCCGCACGATCACGGGACCAAACGGAGCCTCGCTTTGCTCCATCTTGATCATCAATTGTTCGTTCTCGCGACTGGATTCCGGACGCAAAGCGTTCAGATACTTGCCCGGTTGGTAGCCGATACTGACCACTCGTCCCGCTACAGGTACCCGATTGATGTGTACGTTGAATATCGACAGAAAGATGGTGACCTGAACCACTGGACCTCCCAATTCGGGGTCGTTGATCCGTTCAATGTCGACCACCTTGCCATCGGCTGGCGCAACGACCAGTCCCGGGTCAGTCGGGATCACGCGACGCGGATTGCGAAAAAACCAGGCAATGATCAAGCCTACGGTGGCAAGTCCGGCCGCAACGGTCAGCAACAAAGCCCGCTCGATTGCCCCGCTGACGACCTGGCACGCAATCCAAGTCAAAACGATGGTGACCGGCCAAATCAATGCGGAAAAAACGAGCAACTCGGCGAGGCCGACACGTACAAACGGCAAGCGGTCCCGCCAAGCAAATGGATCGTCTTCGGGCCGCCAATGGCAATCCGTCTGGTTCCGGTGTAATTTCAGATCCCGAGGGTCAAGGACCTCGTGAGGTACTCCCTTCGGCTCCCCTTGGCGGCAGGCCAACATCCGAGAAACATATTTCGGGCGGAAACGCTTCAGCCACCACCGCCGCCACACGCCCCATGCTTTTTCCAGGCGGATAACCACCCCGCCGCCAGGTTGGATGTCCCGGATGCGGTGATCCATCGATGACGGATCATCACGTTTCACTTGCCCGACACTCTTCATTTCTCTTCGCTTCCAAGCTCCGCACCGTCACGGGAAAATCGATCGCCTTGCCAGCGGGAACTACGGGATGATGGCTGGCTGTTAGGTCCTTGAATGTGGGGTATCTCAGCCTGCGGACCAACCAGTTTGTCCCGATGTATCCCAAAACCCCAAAACAGGCGCCCAGGATCAATCCGCCCAGCCAGATGGCGGCAGCTAATTCGATCCCAACGTTCAGCAATCCCCACCACCACTGGGCCCAATCGTCGCTCATCAGGATTTCACGAAACTCGTCGAACGTCAACGGGTTGCCCAACAACATCGCACCTAAATGATAGTCCAGCCAATACATGGGCAGGAAAGTGATCGGGTTCGAAAGATAAACGCCAATCAAGCTTGCCATTCGATTAGCTCGCAAGAGATAAGCCAAAGGAACTGCAATCATCATTTGAAATCCGACTGTCGGAGTCCACGCAATGAAAATGCCGATCGCCATGCCCAGCGCGATTCGATGCGGTGTGTCATCCAGCATCAACAATTTGCCGCAAATCGACCTGAATTTGTTTGCCATCTAGATCTCGTCTGTCCCAGTGCCTTGTCCAGGCATGTCTGCTACCGAGCAGTCCTCACGCCGCGTCACCTTCGCCAACAAACAACTTCGGCAGTTTTCCCTCATCCAGTGCATGATAGATCGCAACGCGGTATTTCAGCCATATCATTTGCACAACGAGACCCTTCGGATTTTTCGATCGATCGCACCAGCGCCTCAAGATTCCCGAGCGAGCAATCTTATTGGGTTGAGCGAGCCTCGATCACTCGATCCCAATCGTATACCCCGGCTGTCTTTTGTCCAGGTTCTACGATCAGGAATTCATCCGGGTTCCAGTTCCCGTCGATCAATTGGCGGAGCAAACGCAGGTCGCCTTGCAGGAACCGAACTTCCTTGCCTTGAGCGTTGACTTTATCTAGAAATGCTTCCTTGCCACCCAGATTGGCTGTCTCTGGCATGTCGATAAAGATGGCCTGCTGGTCTTCTGACGTAAGGCCCTGGGGATGCATGCTTTCCCAGATATATTTGGCGTTATCTTCGCCATACTGTTGGACGAGCGCGGCGTATTGATCGCCATAATGGATCTGCTGGTCGCCAAGATCGGTCCGCAAGAAGTATTCTCCGCGTTCCAAATACCCCATCGAGCTGAACGGGGTACTGAGCTGGTGTTCAAAATGTTCCCGAAACCGTTGGCGGGAACCGAGCAGAATCGTGCAGCAATCGTGAGCTCGGGGGATGATCAGTCGCGACTTTCGAGCTTCGAGTCCGACGGTGGCGTTTCCGCACAACCCGTAAGCCAAAAGAATGGCATCGTAGGACTTCGCGCCTTGATCGGTCTGATCGATCCGCTCTTGCAGGGTCGACCGCAGGCGATCGGGCCGAGCGTGTTCGCCCAGTTCCAGGAACTCGGGATCGATCGTGTGGGGTGAATGGGCGATCGCCAGGCAGGCTTCTCGCAAGAATACATTACAGCCGATCAGCTTGAGCAACATCGATGGCGTGCCTTCGTCCGGGCTATGGGGGCTTCGCGAAGTTCCACAGCCCTTGAACGGTTCTTTGATCCGAATCAATCCGCGACGGTGGTGGTTACCATCGTGCCGCCCTTCATCTGTTCGAGCAAGGGGCGGATGGCTGACGCTGGCAACGCATAACTGCCGACTCGGCTGGCACGAGCGATATTGACGCCGACCGCACGTCCTTCTAAATCGACGATCGGCCCGCCGCATTGGCTGGGGGTCAAGACGGTGTCGTGCTGCAGCGCCAGAGGGAAGCCGGCACGCCGCTGGCTCAGTTGTCCGCCTAGCGTATTCTGGAACTCTTCACGGTTACCGTGAACCATGCTGTTGAATTCCCCGAGCGTTGCTTCGATCTTCAAGGTCTGTTCACCGCGACGGATGGTCAAACGCACTTTGTCACCGGGACTGTATTGTCGGATGGCTTCGATCAGCGTCTCACGGCTGTCCATCGCTTTCCCGTCCAAGTCGCGGACCACGTCCCCCTCTTTGACGCCCGCCTTCGCCGCGCCGCTGTCATCAAGAACTCGCAGAATCCGCGGACCGTGTTCGCTGTTATCCAGCACAATGCCAAGCGCAGGCATCCGCCGCTCGATCTCCCTGGGACCGACGCTGACCACACCGATCGCGATCGGCAAAGCATCCAATCCAGGTGTGGCCAACCAGCTTCCTACCACCGGTGGTGGCTCGTCGCTCCACTTTATCGGAGTCAAATCGGAAGCATCGACTTTCAACAACGCCAGATCCCATTGGTCATCGACCGCGACAATCCGTGCGGGCATGGTGTCGCGGCCGAGTATTTGGCAGGTCACCTCGCCGCTCAATTCGCTGGCCTTGGTCAAAATGTAACCGTTCGCGTCCACGATGACTCCGAACGAAGTTCGGCGGTCATCGCACAGAATGCGAACCGTACTGCGGCTGGCATCCGCCACAACATCCCGGAAGGCATTCTTGATCGCAAAAGCGTTACGCTGTTGTTCGGCCGCTTCGACGCGAATGAAAAACGAAACGATGACAGCCAACGTCACGGCCAGGAAGACAGCGGACTGACTCCGAAAAGGTTTCTTCATCATCAGGTGGAATCCTTCTTACGAAATGGGTGATCGAATCAATCGCTCCTGGTTCACTGGTCAGGGTGATCCCTGCCGTCCAACAACGATTTCCAACAGAACTCTTCGGTCCTCACGGAGTAGTTCCACCTTCACCTTGTCGCCAGGTTGACAATCGTTGACCAGCAATTGAAGCGACGAAAAATCTGTGACCGTTTTCCCGCCAAACTTGACGATGACATCTCCCGCCTTGATGCCAGCTTTTTCAGCCGCGGTACCCGGATAAACCTGCACGATCTTCGCCTGGCCAGTATCCTGAGCCCCCCTGACCCCAATGACCGGACCTGTGCCGGGGAAGTGGCCCCATTGATCTCCGTTGGCCAGCCGTTCCCAATTCTCGCGGTACGCGACGACCGGAACATGAAGATTGGCCGTTAGATCGCGACCGATCCGGCTGTTGATCCCAATCACTTTGCCCTCCATGTCAAACAAAGGGCCGCCCGAATCGCCACCGACCAAGGTGCAATCGGTCGTTACCGCAAAGCGATCTGTCGATAGTACCCGCCCCACCCGAACGACCGGTGGACGGCCCTGCTTGTAACCTCCGGGATGACCGGTAACCAAGCACCATTGTCCGCGGCGAAGCGAATCGTCTTCTGCCATTTCTGCATAGGGCCAAGGTCCCGCGTCCGTAATCTTCATCAAACCTGCATCCAGCGTCAGATGGCAGCCCAACGTGGTTCCGCGAACGCGACGCCCGTCAGACATGATGACGGTCGCTCGACGATTCGGTTGCCCTGCAACATGGGCCGCCGTCAAGATGTAACCGTCTTCGCTGATGATCACACCGCTACCGTGAGCCGAACCGACGACGACCGCAACCGTGCTACGAACCAATCGATCCGCTAACTCCTGCTGATGGACTTGCATGGCCTGCAGATCGGCGATCGTCTGCGGCGGTTGACCGTCGAAAATCTGCTGCAAATCCACCGTAATGGAAACGGTCTGATCGTCGGCAGCCAGCGTTTGGAAAGAAAAAACGAGGAGAAGGAGGGTGGACCCGAATCGGAAGAAATCCGAAAATTTCGTCATGGTATACGCCTCACTTAGTTTAAAAAGCCTTGAAACTCCGTCAAGAATGACTTTTGGTCACTTCCTAATCATTGCCGTTTGCTACCATTTGGCTAGTGTTCCCGCCGAAGAATCGCCGTAATGCACCAGCCCCCAAGGGTACATCCCTTTAATTTAATCGATCTTGCCTACTTCGGGAAACCAAATCGCGGGACTTTTGTTCTGGAAGACGTGAAATGGCGAAAAAGCTTATTTTTGGATGTGGATATCTTGGAAAGCGGGTGGCCAAGCTCTGGCGGCAGGCAGGGGATACCATTTATGCAGTGACCAGAAGGGCCGATCGAGCCGAGGAGCTTCGCGACAGTGGCCTGGTTCCCCTGATCGCCGACATCTGTCAACCCGATTCGCTACGCGATCTGCCACGGGTCGAAACGGTCTTGTTCGCCGTGGGTTACGACCGATCGTCGCCCCAATCCATCGGTCAGGTATACGTGGGTGGCCTATCGAACACGTTGCAGGCCTTGAAACCACCTGTCGAGCGGTTCATCTACACTAGTTCGACGGGCGTCTACGGCCAATTCGATGGCCGCTGGGTAGACGAGAACGCTCTTTGCCAGCCGACCCGACCTGGCGGAGTGGCTTGTATTGAGGCGGAACGGGCTCTGCTGGCTCATCCAATTGGCCGCTGTGCGGTCATTCTTCGTTTGGCGGGAATCTACGGACCGGGCCGCATCCCGCGGGTCAAGCAGTTACAGGCAGGCAAGGCCATTGCTGCTCCGAGCGAAGGTTACTTGAACTTGGTCCATGTCGACGATGCAGCTCGGGTCGTGTTGGCCGCCGAGGTGCGAGCAACGGGTGGGACCATCTATTGCGTCTCAGACGGGCAACCGGTGTTACGTCGCGAGTACTACGAGCAACTTGCGTGCTTGACTGGCTCGCCACCACCGACGTTCGCTCCACCGTCTCCGGATTCTCCGGCCAGTCAACGGGCCGGTTCCAGCAAGCGAGTTCGAAACCAACGAGTTCTAAGCGAGCTGCAGGTGCGACTGGACTACCCCAGCTATCGGGAGGGCCTGGCTGGGATCCTGCGATCCGGCGATTAATCGGGATGTCGTTGGTCGACGAAGCGATGGCCTTTGCTCTCAAAACGAGGCAGCGAGCCGATCGGCACGGTTCGTACGTCGATCCGCAACCCCAGACGCAACCGCAGTTCCCGGCTGACTCGATCAGGTCGTTCCAAGCGATCTTCGATTTCGACCGTCAACGTATCCATCTGGGACTCGCGCCGCGCCGTCACACGATACTCGACCACCTCAGGAAAACTGCGAAGTATCTGTTCGATCGACGAAGGGTAAATGTTCACCCCTCGGATCACCAACATATCGTCGACTCGTCCCAGAACACCGCCGGGCAGGAAGACGAAGCGATTGTCGCTGACGGTGTCCCAACTGGGCCGGACCAGATCGCCCGTACGGTATCGGATCACGGGGGCTCCCGGACGGTTCAGGACCGTCAGGATCAGTTCGGCCAATTCGCCCTCGGCTGCCGGTGTACCCGTCTCCACCGCCAGAAACTCGGCGATAAAGTGGCTTTCCATCACGTGCAACCCGATCCCCGACCGGTCCGCGTAACCCCACGGTCCGATCTCCGTGGCGCCAGCGTGGTCGATGACGCGGGCATTCCAGCCGGATTCGATCCGCTGTCGAATCGCGGGAACACTACCGCCCGGCTCGCCGGCAACCACCACGCGGGTAACTCCCAGCGATGCCGCGTCGCACTGACTTTGCTGCGCGATCTCCAGCATGTGCATCGCATAGCTGGGAGTACAAAACAGCACGTTCGCGCCGGCCGATTGGATCAGTTCCAAGCGAGCGAACGTACTGAGGCCTCCGCCGGGGATCGCCAGCACACCGCGAGCCACCACCGCCTCGAACGCACTCCAAAACCCGATGAATGGGCCGAAGGAAAAAGCCAACAAAGCCCGGTCGCCGGTATCCAGTTCCGCGACGTCCAGCACGTACTGCCACATGTCCGTCCAGCCTTGCCAGTCCGCAGCCGTATCCGGCACGACCATCGGGCGACCTCGAGTACCGGAGGTGCGATGGAATCGCGAGTACCGGTCCAAGGTCCAAGTCAGATTCGCAGCCAAGTCTCCCTGATGGGGCGTCGCTAATTCGTCCTTGAACGTGTACGGCAACGAGGAAAGCTGCTCCAACGACTCGAGCGGTAAACTTACGTCGGCCAGTTTATCAGCGTAGAACCTGTTGTCGGGCAGGATCTGCTGCAGCATGGTGTTCAGCCGGTCCAGTTGATGACCGGCCAACTGCTCCGCATCCATCTGCTCGAATTGACGTCGCTGCTGATAGGTCGTTTGGCACATGCCTGCGTCCGATTTCT
>REEF01000548.1 GCA_007695205.1 Planctomycetaceae bacterium | reverse complement strand
CCCGAGTTTTCAGCGTGCCCTCCAAAGGGTCAGACCCCTTTTCAGACAAAGCTTAAGCACCGTTCGAGAAATAACTGACGCACTTTCGGCACCCTCACCCTGCCCTCTACCCGGGGGGTGCGAGGGGGCATCGGACAGTTATTTCTCGAACGGTGCGAAGGACCGCGGAATCTTCATTCTAATTCCAGCGGCCATGTCAGACAATGGGTTCCAGGTTTTCGTGGCCAAGTGCTTACCGTTCCACATGCTACGCGGGAGCTTGATGCAACGTTGGCGTCTACTGAGGACCGTAAGCTTCCTGGAACAAACGGTGCGCAGCGGCGGCCTGTTCGGCGGCCTGCTGAGCGTCCGCGGCGGCAACGGCCGTTTGCTCGGCCGCCTGGGTCTGTGCGGCGGCGGCTTCCTGAGACGCTCGCCTGACGGCACTTGACATCGCCGGGTCCAACTCGCTCTGGAATTCAGCCAGTTCCGCCTGCAGCTTTTCTGTCGCTTCGGCCAATTCTGCAGCCTTCTCGGCTTGACGGCGTGTCTGTTCGGCAGTCTGAGCCAATTGTTCCGCTGCCTGATCGAAGGCATCCTTCTCGATCTCGGCAAACATGACGGCCGCTCCCGCTAGAATGACCTCGTGTTCGGCCCACTCAGCCGCCTCTTGATATTCGGCCAACTTTTCATCGGCAGCCTGCTTTTCCTCTGCGGCTTTCTCTGCCGCCGTCTGATCGCGGGCGGCCCGTTCGGCTGCCGATTTTGCCGCGGCCGCCTTTTCTGTGGCGTTCTGATCCGCCTGCTGTTTGGCCGCTTGAGCCTCCTGCAAGGCCTGCTCGCTCGCCGCGACCTGTTCCTGGGTCTGGCCATGTTGTTGGCGAGCGGCTTCGATTTCCGCTTGAGCAACCTCCAACCGCTGGCGAGCGTCCTTCAACGCTTCGGCCTGCTCCTCGTTGGGTTGCTCCTGATCAGCAAGCTCTGCTTCCAGCTTCTCGACATCCGCCTTGGCCTGGTCGACGGCCTCTTGGGCTTCGACCAGCTTTTCCGTGGCCGTCTGGTGAGCGGTCCGTTGCTCGGACAGGCGATCGTCGGCCTGTTTAGCAGCCGTCGCCATTTGTTCTGCGTTTTGCAGCGCCGCTTGGCTCTGGGTCTGAGCTTCGGCGGCCGCTTTGTCAGACGCTTCCTTGGCTTGCAAGGCGGTTTCCAACGCTTGCGTCTTCTGCGCTACGACATTCTCAGCTTCCTCAAGGCTGGCCAAGACGGGTTGCGCAGCGGTCTTGGCCGCTTCCAGCGATTGCTGAGCGTCCGCCAGTACCATGTCCAGGGTGGGCGGATTGGAGCGTAGCAGGGCGACTTGTTCGCCGTCAGAAGCGTCCCACAGCCGGAGTTCGCCCGACCAGTCCCCGCCGAGTACTCGATTTCCATCGTGGGTAAAAGCGCTTTGCAATGCCGTTTCGGCAAAGGCGGGGTAGGTTCTTAGCGCGCTGCCGTCGGCCGCCCAAGTTTTGACCGTTCTGTCTCGCCCCGACGTGACCATCTGGCCATCGTGCGTGAACTGAACGCTCATCACGCCCCCTTCGTGGGCGTTGATGTTCCGGACGGTGCTACCTTCGTTCATCTCCCACAACTTGACCGTGCCATCCGAGCTGCTGCTGGCCAACACGTTGGAGTCGGCCCGCCAGCTTACATCGGTCACCCCTTCGTTGTGGCCTCGTAGATCGAGCCATTGACGACCCGTATCGGCTTCCCATACGAACAGCCCGTTCGCGCGATCCGATGTTGCCAACAATACTCCATCCGGGCTGTATTCGATCGCATAGACCCAATCGTTATGCTTTTTGATCTCCTGTAACCTTTCGCCCGTTTCGGTGGAATAGATCCGAATCAGCCGTTCGGGTCCGCCCATCGCCACCTGCCGAAGATCCGGCGAGATGTCGGCTGCCAGTACCACGTCCAGTTCATCCCCCAGTCGAACGATCCGTCTACCCGTTTCGACATCATACAAGGCAACGTACCCGGAATGCGCTCCGCGTCCACCGCCCGCCAACAGCACCGAACCGTCTCGGCTGAACTTCAGCACATAGGGCTCTCCTTCCGGGAACGGCAAGATCCCCAGGTGCTCGCCCGTATCGGAATCATACAGCACCACCTGCTTTTGTCCGCCGACCGCGATCACCGGCGCCCAGGGACTGGCGGCCACTGCGGTGACCGCACCAGGACGTTCGGTAAACACCACGGGTTGTCGCCACAAATCGCCCGGCATGGCCGGGTTCTCGGGACGTTGTCCCGCAGGGGTGACGGTCAGCGCCAGCGAAGTAGCCTTCTTCTTCGGCGCCTTGGACCCCAAGTTCTCTAGTGCCCCGCCTTCGATCCAAGCCCGCAAGACTTGCAGTTGCGCGTCGGCGATCCGATCCTGGCCCGGCGGCATAATGGGAGTTTCGTCGTGGTTGACCAGCGTCCACAGCCGCGAACTACTCGGATCGAAGTTCGCCACGATCTCGCCGCTACTGCCACCCTCCATCAGCGATCCGTACAGGTCGAGCGCCAATCCGCCTCGTTTTTCGTTCTGGTTGTGACAGATGAAGCAATGTTCGCGAAGGATTGGGCGCAGATGATCATCATAAGTAATTCTTTCCGCAGCAGGTTCTTCCGGCTTCGCTTCGTCGGCCGCCGAGACAGATCCGGGTAGCAACAGGATCCAACCCGAGAACAAAACGGCAACCGAAATACGGCATCCGGAAAATCCGACAACAACGGGCACATCGTCCTTCATAACACCTCTCCACAAAAGGTCAAACAGGCGGGCAGATCAAAACGCGCCCGTCGCACGTGTCGCCGGGCACGGGTACTTTTGCTGCGGACCGTTAATGATTGAACAGGAACTCGCGGGAGTTCAAAATGGCCCACATCACATCTTCCAGCCCGACTTGCACGTTCGGAGCCTCGTTCACCAGCATCGTCAACTGCTCCAACTCCCCGGCCGTCGGCTTTCTGGTCAAGCAGCGGATGTACAGCGACTCGATGGCCTGTTCGACCGTCTTGCCCTGGTCCAATAGCTTTTTCACCGCACCGCCACGCTGGATCTTGCCGTGAACGGCGTCTCCGTTCAACAGATGTAAGGCCTGGGACAATGAGGGATCCGTCGAGGCTTCGCAGGCGCAAACCGTTTCACGCGGTGCTCGACCGAACGAAGTCAGGAAGTAATTGCTGGTGGTCCCGTCGGCGATCTGAACCGCTCGAGCGCCCAGCGGCAGGCCGCGAAACTTTTCTTCTGTCTCGGTCACCTGGCTCAAACAGTCCAATAACTGCTCGGCAGGAATGCGACGAACACCGGCATGAGCGAAATTTCGCTCGTCGTGTTCGTTCGTCTCATTGCGTACGTAGCTGCGTTGATAGGTTTCCGAATTGCAGATGTCACGTACCAGTTGTTTGAAGTCGTAATCGTATTCGACCAACCGTCTACCGAGTTCCTCGAACAATTCGGGGTTGCTGGGCGGATTACTGACGCGAATGTCATCCACCGGTTCGACAATCCCGATGCCAAAGAAGTGCGCCCAAATGCGATTGGCGATGTTGGTGGCAAAGTACGGATTATCGGGGGCGGTCAGCCATTCGGCCAAGACGACTCGCCGATCCTGCCCGTTGATCTCCGGGGTGTCGCCGCCCAGAAACTTCGGTTGCATGACGCGGTTGCCGACCGGATTTCGCGTATTGCCGCTTCCTCGGTTGAAAACGATCGTCTCGCGATAGTCCTCGCCCGTCTTCCTGCCGATTTGCGAGAAGAAGGCGGCAAAGCTGTAGTAATCATCCATCGTCCATCGGTCGAACGGATGGTTATGACATTGGGCACATTGAGTCTGGAAGCCCATGAACACTTGAGCGACGTTTTCGGCCGTCTGCAAGGTATCTCGCTCGATCTGATAAAAGTTGGTCTCCGGTCGATCGAAGGTGCCCCCGGACGCACTTAGCAGGTCGCGAACCATCTCATTGATGGGTACCTCGTTGGCGATCTTGTCGGTCAACCAACTGCTGTACAGGAACGTCGATTTATAACTGACG
Organism: Planctomycetaceae bacterium; assembly: GCA_007695205.1. Lineage (GTDB taxonomy): Bacteria > Planctomycetota > Planctomycetia > Pirellulales > Pirellulaceae > SKKK01. Next base: position 5,671 of record REEF01000548.1, on the reverse strand, counting down.
TCGTTATCAGATTTTACCATCAGCAGCTCGGCCCACTTCATCGCCCAGATCTCGACGAATTCCTTCTGTTCCAACAGCCGATCGATCAATTTGGCGCGTTTGTCCGGGTCGTCATCCGCCGTGAAATCATGGTACTGTTGTTCGGTCGGCAACGATCCGGTAATATCGATCGTGGCTCGACGCAGAAACTCCTCGTCCGTGCAGATCTCGCTGGGCAAAATGCGCAATCGTCGCAGCTTGTCACCGACCAATTCATCGATGTAATTCCCCGTGATCTCCGGCGGAGTATACTCCAGTTCGGTTGGCAGGATCAGCACCTGGCTGCCGACCGTCTCCGTATCGTAACGGCTCATCACAAACGATTCGCCTCGAACGCCCGCCGTCACCAACCCATCATCGTCGATGGGCGCCGAGCTATCATCACTGGTCATGAAGACGGCCAGATCGGTGACATCACGGTTCGTTCCGTCGCTGTAGGTCGCTCGAGCGATAAACTGTTGCGTGGTTTCCGCGCCTTCGATCACGGCACTCGGCGGGAAGATTTCGACCTTCGTCACTTGCGGCGGCGTGCCTTCATCCAAGGGAACGCCTGCTTCGATCCACCGGAGCAACGTGCGGGAATACTGGCTGTCGATGTCGAAAAGTCTTCCGCCCGTATGCGGGACCGCGCCTACCGACTTTTCGATCAACAGGCTGGCTTCTGGCCGAGCCAGATTGATTCGCCGAGCCCCTTCCTGCCGAGTCAGGTTTTGGTAGTCGGTGGCCGGATCGAAGCCAAACAGCGACAGCGCGAAACCGTCCTTGCCTCGGGACGCCCCGTGGCAGCCGCCCGCGTTGCATCCGGCACGCATCAGGACGGGCATCACATCCAGATGAAAACTGACCGGCCGTTCGACCGTGGCTTCGACCACCTCGATCGATGCCTGGGCTTGATGCCCTTGATATTCGACGACCAGTTTTGCTGATCCATCGGCGACCGGATAGAGCGTAAGATCATCCAGTCGGGCAACCCCTTCTTCACTCAACTTGAACTCCGCATCGCCCGTGATATCCAGCGTCACACCGTCATCGCGGCTGGCAACCACGATCACCCGCTGGTAATCCCGTTGAGTGTTCAGGTGGACATCCGGCGGGTAGACATCGATGCGCGTCACCTCGGCGGCCGGAGCAACGGCACACCACAACATCCACAGGCTCGTGATCCAAAAAAATGGCGTTTTCACCTCAAGTCTCCTTGCTTGATCGTTACTGCTGCTGTTCCTGTTGCCTCTGCAACCGCAACTGTTCCAGACGGCTCAATCGCTTCGGCGCTTCGGCTTTGGGTTTCGGCTCTGCTGGCGCCGGTTCAGCGGCGGGCGCGTCGACCTTGGGCGGCAACGGTTTATCGACTCGCAATTCACCGGTCACTTGCGTGTAGATCACCGGTTCGCCGTTGATCATTACCGTTGCCCGACAGACCAGCGATTTGTAGCCCCCCGGTTTGGCATCTTCGGCGATGGTAATCGGGAACACGACCATTTCGGTATCGCTGGTGATCTTCTGCGGTTCGGCACTGGTCGAGGTATTCGCAGGCAAGCCGCGCAATTCGATCGTCGCTTCGCCCTCGAACTCAGTCATGTTTTCGATATTGACTAAAAATTCGGTTTCCTGTCCCAATTCGCCCGCTGACTTTTCGAACGAGAAGGTCATGAAGGTATCCACGATGTTCAGTTCAGCCATTTGCGTGGCAGCTTCTACAGGACCATCTCCTACCGTTGCTTGACCAGTCACAGCGATGGGCCACGTGCCGATCCCGGCACTGGTGTTGGCCGTCAACGGGATCGAAGCCTCGTTCTGATCTGCCGCGATGGTGATCGAACCCGATGAACCGATCCCGGGCGGGTTGTACAGCATCCGCAGCGCGATGGGCTGGTTGAAGCCTTCTTGTCGCTTGGCGACGATCCTCAGCGACTTTTCTCCGCCGCGAACGATCGGCGATTGCGGCTGAACGATCTCCAACTCGAAAGGCAGCGATTCGGTAACCGCCGCCGCCATGCGATCGGCCGTGTGTCCCCAGACCTCAATATTATTTCGACCTCGAACCAGCATCGTGCGCTGGTCCAACCCGCCTTCGATATTCAGGTTCTCATCCGCCGATCGCCCGATCACCTCAGCCAACGTGCCGTTCAACGGGGCGTCGGACGCAGCGGTGAACAAGACCGGGATACTGGTCAGGTTCGACGTCATGGGGACCGGTTCGGCCGTCATTCCTTCGGGCAGATTTTCGAAAGAGACATCGATGTCTCCACCCCAATTATTCCTCGTGGCATTGACCATCAGCGCCATGCGATTGCCCTGCGGCACGGCCAGTGTCGTAGGGATATACTGAGTGCGCTCGGGCAACGTCATGGTCAGCGACCGCTCAACGGGCGCGATTTCGACGCGGTAGACGAAATAGGGCCCACCGCCGGCCAAATGGTCCTGAATGCGAACGAAATACTCGTCGTCCTCCGGCGCCGTGAATCGCAGGTAGCTGTCCGGCCCGCCGCTGTCGTCATTGCTACCGACCGTCGAACCGTTGCTGCGAAGGACGGTCAAGACGGAATCCAGCGGAGATCGCATCGGATTTCGCGCGTAAACGCGGATGTCGAAGACCTGGTCCTTTTTGGCAGAAAACTTGAAATAATCGACATCCCCGGGTTCCTGGATGATGCCGTTCAGCGCGCCCGGGACCGTCGCTGGTGTGGCCTGCGCTCGCGTGTCGTTGGGCTCGATCTCCAGTGTGTTTGGTAGATCCACCACCCGGATCACGTTGGGCGACGGGGCCATGCCATGTTCGTCTTTGGCGACCAACGGGTATTCGGGATCAGGCAGACTGGGCAGAGTGATCTCTTCGGTCCAATCCCCGGCCGGATCGCCCAGCCAGCGGATGGTCAGCGTTTCGCCCGGCTGCCCTCCCGGGGGATAGACGGCTCGTGGGCGAGGGAAATTACCGACATGCAATCGGTAGAAGCTGGAGCCGCTGCCACCGTAGGCGCTTTCACGAACCTGGATGATGTACTTGCCATCTTCCGGCGCCATCAGCGTGCACAGGGAATCTTGCCATAACAATGTTGCATCATCGTTTCGAGCCAATTCGAACCGGTCCTCGTTCAAGATGGCCAAATACGGATCGAAGAACGTGTAACCCAAGCGAATCCCCTCCAATTCAGCCGAGATCCGCTCGCCCTGCTTGGCTTCGATCACGAAATAATCCACATCCTCGTTCTGCACCACTCCGCTGACCGTGCTGTTCATGGGGATGGGTTGAGGCGAGGCGAAATCGTCGTTGGGCTCCTGCTCGGCAACTTCGGCCAAAGCTCCCACGGTGAACGTCCGCAGGTTGCTGACGCCCGAGGCACAGCGGAGTCGCACGGCATGGATGCCGATACGACAATCCGGGGCGATGGATAGCGTCGCCTTGACCCGGTTATCCGCTTCGGCCGTCAACTCGGTCACCTCGATTCCGGGCGAGTAAAACAGCAGTTCCTGGGCATCGGCCAATCGTGCGCCCCTCAGTTGCACCTCCACCTCCGTTCCCCGCTGAAAACCGACGGGGTTGATCGCCGTGACCGAAGGGTCGGCGGCCATCACCAGCAGAGGGCCTGATGCGAAAACACTTAGCAAAAGAGCCACAATTCGAGAGCGGTTCATATTCACCTCTCCATCGGAAGGAAGGCAACGCAGGCCATCGGGCACAGGGGCGATACGATGCCCCGGCGCCAGATGCCCGCCGACCCATCGTGCAGGTTAAACAAGCAACGGCTCGACGACCTTGCCGCCGTCGACAATCTCGACCGGCCGATCGCCGGGCGACATCAATTCCTTCTCGGCGTCGATCCCCAGCAGATGGTACATCGTCGTCGCCAAATCCGCATGGCTCACCGGACCTTCTTCCACGTCCGATGCTGTGGGGTTGGTCATGCCGTAGAACAAGCCCCCTTTCGTGCCCCCTCCGGCCAACATCACGCTGAACGCTCGTGGCCAGTGATCGCGACCGGCATCCGGGTTGATCCGCGGTGTGCGGCCGAACTCGCTGGTGACCATCACCAGGGTACGCTCCAATAGACCTCGGCTGTCCAAGTCCGAGATCAACGCCGCCACCCCTTGATCCAATGCTGGCATCAAACGCTTCATGCTGGGCGTGATGTTTGCGTGATGATCCCAGCCGCCATACGTCAACGTGACCATCCGGACTCCGGATTCGACCAACCGTCGCGCCATCAGCATCCGCTGCCCCGCTTGGTTGCGGCCGTAACGATCCCGTAGACCATTGTCTTCCTGAGAAATGTCGAACGCTTCGCGCGCCTTCTGCGAACTGATCAGATTGTACGCCCGATCGTAAAAGGTGTTCATCGCCTGGACGCTGTCGGACTTGTCCTTTTTCGCGAAGTAATGGTTCACTGCCTCCAGAGCCGAACGCCGGCGAGCAAAACGCTCTTCTTCCACGCCACGCGGCATGCTGAGATCCCGCACGGTGAAGTTCTCACTCGCCGGGTCCGCCCCCAGACTGAATGGCGAAAACGAGGAACTCAAGTAACCACTGCCCGCATACACATTCGGTTGATTCGGAATGCAGACATAAGGAGGCAGGTTCTCTCGAGGACCGTATTCGTGGCTGATCACGCTGCCAAAACTGGGATACATCAACGCCGGGCTGGGTTGATACCCGGTGAACATGTTGTGCGTGCCACGCTCATGAGCCGCCTCGCCGTGCGTCATCGAACGAATCACGGCATACTTGTCGGCGATCTTCGCTACTCGCGGCAACGTATCACAGATCACCTCGCCCGTGTTGGTCTTGACCGTCCCGAACTCGCCACGAAATTCGATGGGTGCGTAAGGCTTTGGATCGAACGTTTCCTGATGCGCGATCCCGCCCGGTAAGAAAATGTGGATCACGCTGTCGGCTTTCGCGGGGCTCGACCCGCCGCCTGGCTGACCGGCCTGCAACTCGCGTCGCTGAAGAAGGGTCGCCAGGTTCAAACCTCCCACGGCGCCGACGGTCAAAAAACCGCGTCGACTGATCGGATTTCCGGAACACTTCATCAATCGGTTCTCCCTAGAATGTAGCCTGTCGTCTCGCGCTGATCCCTTCCGTAGGGTACGTGATCATCAGGCTGGGAACTGGAAATACGTCCACTTTCATTCAGCGAACGCAGGTGCTGTTCTGAGTGAGAGCTTGGCAGGCTCGACATCGTGGAATAACGTTCCTTGTAAGCACCGTTCGAGAAATAACTGTCCGATGTCCCCTCGCCCCTCCGGGGAGAGGGCAGGGTGAGGGGGCCGAAAATGTGTCAGTTATTTCTCGAACGGTGCGAAGCACTCCAACCTTCGTCCCAGGCCGAAAAAAAGCTTGCGGCGAAGAGTCGGAACGCATCAACATTAGGTGATGGTACCGACGGGACGATGGCCTGTCAATGATTTTCGTCGCTCAAAATTCGGATTTTCGAAAAAAAACAGGCGAAGCGACATCTCGGTGCTAAGATGCGTTTATCCGATCAAGTCGAGTCAGGCGTGCGAGCGGGGTGTGTCTATAAGGACCGACAAGGCAATAACTGTCAGATTTGGTTTGGTGGTAGCCAACGCGCACGGGGGCGGGAGTCGTTTTCGGGCAACAACGAACCATGTGGAAAACGCTCTCTCCGAAAAC
>REEF01000848.1 GCA_007695205.1 Planctomycetaceae bacterium | reverse complement strand
GGAGAGGGCAGGGTGAGGGGGCCGAAAGTGCGTCAGTTATTTCTCGCACGGTGCTTAGCCGCCTGCCCGACGATTGTTTCCCCCCGCTTAACACCGGGACCCCATAGCAAGGAGCACAACCATGGGTACTTGCCTTGTCACTCTGACTTTGATGGCGTTGTCCGCCAATACTCACTCCCCTTCCAAGATCGATATCGAAGAGCGGGAGTATCAGGACGAGAATTTTCAACGATGGTGGAACACGGACTTTGTCTGGACATTCGACGATTTGCCCACGACGGGAAGTGTGCCTGCTTATCGGATTCCTTGGACGGGATATGATTATCCGGATGTGGCCGGTGGCACCATCGACGTCATGCGCAAATACGACCGTGCCTTCCACGGCGGTCGACCTCTGGCCACCGCTTTCGAACAAATGGATACCACGTCCAATAAAGAACGAACCGTAGTACGCGGTCGGCTGTTGGGCATCATGCGATTTCCCGTCGAGCGAACCCCCAGTTGGCACGGTCATTGCAACGGTTGGGCATCGGCCGCCATCCGGCACGCCGAACCGCAAAACCCGGTGGTACGCAACGGGGTGACCTTTACCCCGGCGGACATCAAGGGATTGTTGGCAGAGATCTACATGTACAATCATTCGGAGTTTCTCGGCGGAGTCGATCCGGCGATCAACCCGGGAACTTTGCATGCGGTACTGGCCAACTGGATCGGTCGAGGCTCTCATCCGGTGGCCATGGACACCGCGTTGGGCCGCGAGGTCTTTAATTATCCGATCTACGCTTATGCCTCGGCATCTGCGCGACGGTCGGAGACTGCCGTGGAGGTCAAAACCAACGTCGCCTACACGATGAGTTCCAACCGGGAGTACGACGTCTCGCGGCACCTGCACCGCTTCAAGCGTTTCCATTACACCCTGGAATTGGATGATGAAGGCGTCATCGTCGGAGGATACTACCACCCGGGCAGCGATCGCATCGACATGCTTTGGGTCCCGCTGCACGCGGCAGCTTCGGGGGAAGAGGGCAATGAGCGGGGCAATCCGCATATCGAGGTAGGAGAAGTGCTCGAGATCTGGCGCGAATCGGTACCCGAAGAGGTGCGAAATCGCTGGCTGAACATCGATCCGCTACCCGAAGACGCGATCAAGAGGGCGCCGCCGCAGCCGTCCCCATCGGAACAAGGCCTCGCACAGCACGATCAACAGCCGGACGATCCAGAGGATCCTTGAGGTGGGCGGGGGGCTGGGCGGCTCGCGGCGCACCGCTGGAGATCGCCGGGTGTGGCTGGCGCACGAAAAAAGGCGTCTCTTTCGAGACGCCTGCGGCGTGATCCTGCTTATTGGGCGTCCCTTATTCGCGAGGACGGACAGCACCGGTCAACCCGCTGTAATCCATCCGGTCGCTCTCGTGCCACAATGGCAGCCCAAGTTCCACCCGCTTCCGCAAGATGTCGATCTTCTCCGGCGAACCCGCCGGGGCGTCCGTCGGCGCAAACTCATCCGACGGTGAAGGATCGAAATCCTCGTCATGACCGTACTTCAAAATCGCTTCAAATACGTTCCGAACGTTGTTCATCAACTCTCAAGCCCTCCAGCACCAAAACGAAATCCAAAACCAAACGGGTAAATCAAACGGGTCGTACCGAGCGAAAAAGCGAGATGGTTTGCCCCGCAAACACAAATCAACTTGGCCCCCCCAGCAGGACTGTTATCCGGTTCTCTCAAAATATTTTATGCTTAGCAATTGTTGTTTTTTTACGAATGGGAAGAGTGACGTTCGTCGAGTCCATTCGATTTAAGGCGGGATCTCGCTAGCAGCGAGTCGACCACTAATTATCCACGCACCAACGTCAATGTCAAGTTGTCTATTTTAACAATTGTTAATTTTTTGACAGGTTTTTTTGCCCAGCAACGATGGCAGAGCCAAGCGGATGCTCGGTTCAACATCAAGATGTGTGACTCATGTTAAGCTACACGACTGAGGATCGAAAAAAAACCACCCTTCCTGGGAAAAATGCATCTTTTTTCCTCGAGATTGAATTGTTTCGCAGCTCAAGGGCAAAAACATCGAAGAAAGGGCCCGAGATCGATGAATCCATGGCTTCAACGGACCTTGACTTTGCCGCAGCAGCGTCGCGGCTTTCACTTGATTACTTCTGCCGTGTTGCAGGCGCTGCCCGAACTGAAGACGTTTCAGATCGGCTGGCTGAATTTGTTCCTGCAGCACACCTCGGCCTCGTTGACCATCAACGAGAACGCGTCGCCCGAAGTGCGCGCCGATCTGGAGACATCGGTCAATGCATTGGTGCCTGAACGGTTTCCCTACGAGCACTCGCTGGAGGGGCCGGACGATATGCCGGCGCACATCAAATCGTCGTTGTTTGGTCCTTCGTTAACCGTGCCGGTTCGCACTGGGGCACTGGCGTTGGGCACCTGGCAGGGCATCTACCTGTGCGAACATCGCAACCAGGGTGGCCGTCGCCAGTTGGTGTTGACGTTGCACGGCCAGACCGGCTAGCACCGCCGCCATTGCAGCGAAATCGGCACGGGGTCGCCAGCCAACGGCACGGGAAACGACCTGGACATCGCCCCCGCCATTCGATACTCTGCGATCCTCATTTCCGACAGTTCAGGACGTGACTTTTCGCTCGTTTCTCGACAGCAGCTTGGCATCTACTTCTGGCGAGGCGAGACGAAGTATCGGTTTCTGGCTGTTCATCACCCATCGGTGAGTATCCGGCGTCATGGCGTATTTGGTTCGTTGGCAAGGCTTATTTCTCCCTGTGGGCATCATCGTCTGCGTGCTGGTGATGATTGTCCCGCTCCCGGCCTCGTTGCTGGATCTGTTGCTGGCCGCGAACATCGCGGGGGCGGTGATCATCCTGTTGACGGCCTTGCATGTCCGCACACCGTTGGAATTCAGTCTTTTTCCCACGCTGTTACTCACCGCAACGCTCAGTCGTTTGGTGCTGAATGTCGCGTCGACGCGTCTGATCCTGACCAAAGCTCCGCAGGACGGCCACGACGCGGCGGGGCAGGTCATTCGAGCTTTTGGGGAATTCGTGACGGGTAACCATGCACTGATCGGGTTGGTGATCTTCCTGATTATTGTGGTGATTCAATTCGTGGTGATCACGAAAGGTGCGGCGCGGATCAGCGAAGTAGCGGCGCGATTTGCATTGGACGGCATGCCCGGGCGGCAGATGGCCATCGATGCCGATCTGAATGCGGGGCTGATCGACGAACACGAAGCACAGCGACGACGGCTGGAATTGACCGAACAGGCAGACTTTTATGGTGCGATGGACGGGGCGGGCAAATTCGTTCGGGGGGATGCCATCGCCGGCGTGATGATCACCGCGATCAATCTGGTCGGCGGTCTGCTGCTGGGCGTTTTCGAAGCCAAGATGGGGCTGCTGGAAGCCGGTTCGGTCTTCTCACGGCTGACCATCGGCGATGGATTGGTCAGCCAGATCCCCGCCCTGTTGATCTCCTTGGCGGCAGGTCTATTGGTGACTCGCAGTTCTCGTTCGATCGATCTTCCGCGTGAATTCCTGCGTCAGTTGTTTGGCAATCCCCAAGTGCTGGCGGTTGCGGCGGCATTCTTGGGACTGCTGGTGTTCACGCAACTGCCGACGTTGCCCCTTCTAGCCATCGGCGGGGGGTGTGCGGGGTTGGCATGGCTGTTGTCCCGGTCATCGGCGCGTCGCGAGGCCGAGGCCGCTGACCAGGCGGCGCTCGCCGCTACGGAAAGCTCCAAGGAGCCGGCCGGTGGACAGAAAAGAATCGAGGACTTTCTGGCCGTCGATCCTGTCGAGTTGGAGATCGGTGCGGGGTTGATCCGGTTGGCCGACCCGCAGCGAAATGGCGATCTGCTGGCGCAGATTACCGAGGTCCGTCGGCGAGTGGCTTCGGAACTGGGGATCGTGCTGCCCAAAGTCCGCATCCGCGATAATTTGACGCTGGGCCGCCGCGCGTATCGCATCCTGTTGTTGGGAACACCTGTCGCAGAAGGTTCCGTCTATCCGGATCGCTGGCTGGCCGTTGCCCAGAATGCCTCGGAGGCAGATGCATTCTCAGGGCCTCGACAAACCGATCCGTTTTCCGGTCGAGCGGGTATTTGGGTCGACATCGATCAATTGCCGGGTGTGCGGGAAGCGGGTTGTCGTTTGGTAGAACCGTCGCGTGTCATGGCTGGGCATCTGCGTCAGGTGGTGCGGCGGCATGCGGCCGACTTGCTGACTCGCGATGCCACCAAGCACTTGATCGACGAACTGTACAAAACGTCGCCCGCCGTGGTGGACGAATTGATCCCGGACGTTTTGAGATTGGGCGAAGTCCAGCAGGTTCTGCAACGATTGCTGCGCGAGCATGTCGCGATTCGCCAATTGCAGACGATTCTCGAGGCATTAAGCGATCTGGGGCCGCGGACTCGTGATCCGGTTCGCTTGACCGAATTCGTCCGGCAACGGTTATCTCGGGCGCTTTGCACCTGTTACCGGGATTCGCAGCGTCGACTGCGAGTCGCGACGATCGATCCGGCCGTCGAGCGGCAGATCGCCGATTCGATCGTTTCCGATGGTGAGGGGCTTCGCATTCATCTTGCACCATCCATCGTCCAAAGCATCTGCCAATCGATCCGTCAGGGAACCCTGCCTTTGCAGTCGTCGGGGTACCCGGCCGTGGTCCTGGTCAGCGCGGAGATCCGAGCCGCCTTGAAGCAATTGACCATGGCCCATCTACCGCAGTTGATAGTACTTAGTTATGAGGAGATCAGTAGTGACACGATCGTCGAGTCGGTTCGTTTGGTTGTTGGAGAAACGCTGGCGGTAGCAGCTTGACACGGCGATTCCGGTTGCCCACAGCAAACGGTTCGCCCGGTTCACCGCTGATCAGACCGCATCGGGAGTAAGGTGACATGGAAGTTCAAACCTTTCGCGCTCATTCTATGCAGGAAGCCCTGCAATTGGTTCGACGCACCCTGGGGCCTGAGGCCGCCGTGCTGCAGGCCAAGGAGGTGGGGCGTGGAGCCCTGTCGTGGTTGACGGGGGCTCGGGAAATCGAGGTGCTGGCGTTAAGCGGCGTGCATCTTCCCAGCCGCTTTGAAGATGCCGATGACGGCCCGACCTGCGTCCCGCCAGCCTCGCGGTGCGAGAAGCATCCAACGGAGGAAGCGGCGGCCGATCTGCTCGTGCCCGAAGCCAGCCAGAGGTGGGACTATCGAGCCAAATTTCAAGCCGACTTGCGTTGCCAGGCGGGCGACTTACCCTCGTTGGTAGAACAGCTTGCCGCCGCCCCCGCCTTGCCCGTCGATCGGGAACTGCCGCTTCCGTCCGCAGATCTGCTGCGGCAGATGCGGCAAGCGGAAATCAGCCCCGATTGTGCTCGGGATCTGATCGCCCAAATCGACAGCTCGATGACCGATTGGGGATTGCCCGATCCACCCCAGATGCTGGCCCAGCTTCAATACCTGCTGGAACAGGAAATCCAGATCGCCGGTCCCATCTGTCTCGCGACCACTCGCCCTCGCGTCGTCGCATTGATCGGCCCGACAGGCGTCGGCAAGACCACCACGATCGCCAAACTGGCAGCCGAGTTTCGTTTGAGAAAACATCGACGCGTGGGTTTCATCACGTTGGATACCTATCGCATCGCGGCCGTCGACCAGATACGCGCCTATGCGGAAGTCTTCGAACTGCCGTTAGAAGTCGTTTCGACCCCGCGTGAAATGCGAATCGCTGTCGAGCGGCTTTCCGGTTTGGATCTGATCCTGATCGACACGGCCGGTCGCAGCCCTCGTGACGAGGTGCGTTTGCAGGAATTGAAATCCTTGCTGGGCGAAGCACAGCCCGACGAAGTGCACCTGGTGTTGAGTGCTGCATCCAGCATGTCCAGCCTGATCCATGCCGCTCGCCGCTTCCAACCGGTCGGGGTGACTGCGATGGTACTGACCAAGCTGGACGAAGCGCCCAAATTCGGCGGCCTCCTGTCTCTGCTCAGAGATAGCGGCCTGCCACTCAGTTACCTGACAGACGGCCAGCGCGTGCCGGAGGACATCCGGGCAGCCGAATCAAGCCGTTTGGCAAAGATGATGCTCGGCCTGGATACCATCCAAGCCGAGTCCTAGTGTACGAGGAAGAAGTGAGGGAAGTGACGTCCAAGCGGTCGAAAGACAAAGAATCTGGAGTGTTTGACTTCAGTATCCAACTGATTTCGGCCGATAACACAAGTGGGTATCGCCGCGCCCGAACATGGCAATTTGAAACGGATGAGCGGAAGATGCGGGTACCTCACAAATTTGTGCGGAATCATTACGACATGTCCGCGAGTCAGTTTCGCGAGATCTGAAATCACCAACAAGACTAACTCCAGCAAGCGAACCTTACGTCGCTGGCAGAGCAATCATGGAGGATTGTGAATGGCCACAGCACTGGCGCCGGAAAAGCTTCAATCAGAAGAGCTTGACATTCATGCGGTCTGGAGGGCGTACAAGGAGGATCCCGGGAATAAGGACCTGCGGAATCGGCTGGTGGAACAGTATCTGCCGCTGGTTCGGTACAATGGCGAACGGATCTGGCAGCGATTACCCGAGGGGGTGGAACTGGACGATCTGGTTTCTGCCGGTGTCTTTGGGCTGTTGGACGCGATCGAAGCGTTCGATCTGTCGCGCGGCGTCAAGTTCGAAACGTATTGCGTGCCGCGCATCCGGGGCGCGATGCTGGACGAACTGCGAACCATGGACTGGGTCCCACGCCTGGTGCGATCCAAAGCCAGCAAGTTACAGGAAGCCACCAAGACCCTGGAAGCCAGATACGGCAGGCAACCCACCGAAGGGGAACTGGCCCAGCACATGGAGATAAGTGTCCGGGATCTGGAAAAGATGATGATGGAGGCCAATGCCGTCAATCTGATCAGCCTGAACAAGAAGTGGTATGAAACGGATAGCTACAAGGATGTTCGCGAGATCGATATCCTGGAAGACAAAAAGGGCGAAGATCCTACTCGCCGTATCCAAAAAAATGATCTGATGCGGCTGATCACCAAAGGCCTGAACCGCAACGAGCGATTGATCATCATTCTGTATTACTACGAAGAACTGACCATGAAGGAGATCGGTGCCACGCTGGATCTGAGCGAGAGCCGCGTCAGCCAGATGCACAGCAGCATCGTGGCTCGTCTCCAAACCCAACTGGGCCGCCGTCGCCCGGAATTCGGCACCTGAAAGTCCAGCACCGCGTTCTCTTTTTTCTCGGCTCGATTCGTGATAGGCTGTTGACCGTGGATCGGCGCGTGTGCGTCCGATGATTCGCCGGTGAACCGATTGCGAGAGAGCCTTCCGATGAAAAATCCTTGGATCAAGTTTTGCGGTGGCCCGCCGATGCGGCTTGTGTGGATCGTTGCCGTGACGGTCACGGGGGCCGTCCAGGCAGGGCATCCGAGCTACCCGCCCGTGCCGACGGTGATCGAGTATGTGGTCGATCCCCAGTGGCGTCAGCGCCCGGACCATCTGGGGCCGCGCGGACATGTGCCGGGCGTGGCGGTCGATGCGGAAGATCAGGTCTGGTGTATCGAACGAACCGAGGTCCCGGTGCAGGTCTATTCGCCGGAAGGTCGCTTGGTACGTAGCTGGGGCAAAGGCGAATTCGGTGGGCCTCACAGCTTGCGTTTCGACCACGACGGAAACGTCTGGATCAGCGACTTTGTCAACCACGTGGTAAAAAAGTTCACCCCCGAAGGCCAGTTGCTGTTGACGTTGGGCACGCCGGGCAAAGCGGGCGAAGACGCACACCATTTCAACCGGCCGACCGATACGGCCATCACGCCGGAAGGCGACGTATTCGTGACCGACGGATACGGCAATCGACGTGTGGTCCATTTCGATCGGCACGGCCGGTTCGTCAAGGCCTGGGGCAGTTTCGGCGCCGAGCCCGACCAGTTCACGCTGCCTCACCAGATCGTCGTCGATTCCCGCGGGGTGCTGTACGTCGGAGACCGTAACAGTGGCCGGATTCAACTGTTCGACCAGCAGGGCCGATTCCTCGAGCAGTGGACCAATCTGATCATGCCCTGGGGCTTGTGGATCTCGCCCCAGGATGAACTCTGGGTTTGCGGTTCATCGCCTCAGTGGTGGCACAAAGACGGCCAATACCCACCCCCCAAGGACCAGATCTTCATGCGGTTTTCCACCGATGGTCGAGTCCAACAGTTGTGGACCGTGCCGCTGGGTGAAGACGGGCAGGAACAGCCGGGCGATTGCAACTGGCTGCACTGCGTCGCCGCGGACTCGCAAGGAAACCTGTACGTCGGTGATATCCTGGGCCGACGGTTGCAAAAGTTCGTTCGGACCGAGACTGCCCCAAGTAGGACGGATTGGCAATCCGTCCCACCGCCCTAAGTAGGCCGGATTGCCAATCCGTCCCACTCTTTTTCCAACGTTGGGGTTCACTATCTCACAGCACCTCGGCGCCGCGGCCCTGTTGGATCAACGGGACGTAGGTTTCCAGCTCGGCACAGGTGGCCGGGTCGGTCAGATCCACCGTGGATCGGCGTTCGGCCGACAGATAGGCCGCCATGGTCAGCCGAACGATCTCCAGACCATACTCCCAATCCAGCATGGCGGGTCGGCCTTCGCGCAGCGCGCTGACCGCATCGACGTGTTCGTCGGTGTACCCATACAGATCCGGTTCGTTCGGTTGGACGGGCACCAACCCGCGGCTGGCCTGGAGTTTCTCCACCGCCGCTTCCATGTTGGCCATACCCGTGATCGCCTGGTCCCCGATGAAGACCTCCAAAGGCGAACGCAGTGAATTCATCTCGAAGGCGTACCCCGGCCCCAAACCATCGAACAGCAGCCGCAAACCCTGCTTGTCGAACATCCACGAGACGGTGAACTGAGCCTTGCTGATGTTCCCTGTTTCCGGGTTCCGATATCCGACCATGCCCGTGGCAAAATCTTCGGCGGGCGTCTTGTCGTAATCCACGTCAAAGTCGTCCAACAACTTCTTCTTCCACTCGGGGCGGCCCCATTTCAACAGCGACAGATCGGCCATGACCGAGACGGGTTCGAGAAAACGCATCGGCTTGCCGGGCGGAGTCAACAGGTACCAGCCGACCGCCAGGCAGTGACAGCCCATGTCGCTCATCACACCGCCCCCTTGCTGCGTGGGATCCCAGAACCAACTGCGATGCGGCCCGGCATGTTCCTCGTTGGACCGCACCAGCATCGGCGGGCCCATCGCTTGGATCACCGGCGCCAGTTGAGCGCGGTGCGACTGGACCGTCTTCATGTGCACCTGGTTTTCGAAGTAGATGTCCGGCACATTGATCTCGCGGATCAATTGGATCATCCGCCGAGCTTCGGCCAGATTGCGAGCCAGCGGTTTTTCGCAGATGATGCCTTTCAATTCTTCACCGGCCTTGACGGTATCCACAATCTCCTGGACGGTCGCCAGACGCGTGTAGTTTGGCGAGTTGATCACGATCACATCGACATGGGGGATCATCTCGCGTACGCTGGAAAACACTCGGCCTTCGCCCAGCCCCATCCGGCGCACTTCGGCGGCCAGTTCTTCGGGAGGTCGCCGCGAGACCAACCCATCCACATGCACCCCGCGAACTTCGCGCAGGCCACGCAACTGAAACGCGCTGATGAACCCGCCGCCGACGATTCCATACCGTAATGCTTTCATCGTTGATCCTCCCAAGGGTGAGACATC
>REEF01000586.1 GCA_007695205.1 Planctomycetaceae bacterium | reverse complement strand
GCTGGGGCGGGTTCAGACGGTTCAGACGGATCAGACGGATCAGACGGATCCGATATGTCCGATATGTCCGATATGTCCGATGTGTCCGATGTGTCCGATGTGTCCGATGTGTCCGGCGGTTCAGACATCGCGGCGGCTGCTAGATCGTCCAGATCGGCGGGTTGGATCACGATCCGCTCTTTGAATTCCCACGGTAGATCGTCTCGTCGTTGCACGCGTTGGGCTCCCGAACCGGTCACCTGGTGCTGGGGGCTGCGCAAGCCATCTTCCAACGTTTCAATGACTTCGGGCTGGCGAACGAATCCTTCCAGTTGAATGCTACCGCCGCCGGTCAGCGTGGCGGTGAACGTTGCCTGTTCGACAAGGGCATCGGTGGGTGGCGGGAAGTTATCGGACATGCGGTATAATTCATCCAGCCAATTGACATCGGCCAGCACGAATCGATCGATTTCTTCCACGTCGGATTGAATTTTTTGGGCCATTTTGACTTGTTCGTCCAGGTCACGCGACACGGTCTGAAGTTCGCGGATCTGCGTATCCAGTCGATTCAGTTGGCCAACGATCATCCAGATCAGCACCGCGGCACAAAGTGCGGCGATACCGCCCAGCACCGCAAAGCGCCGCCGGCGACTGACCGGTTGCGGCCGGCGTCGCGGGTTCAGGAAATCGATCCCATGCGTTTTTCCTTCCGCCTCGTCGCACAACATGCCCAACAGGGCTGCGTAACGACCGCGGTGTTCGGGCGGCACGAGCGTCGCATCGGACGGGGCGTTCAGGCCCGCAAAGGGATCGAACAGATCGATCGGCACTTCCAGCTTTTCGGCCAATTGCTCCTGCAGCGGCTGGAGATGTTGTGGATCGCCCACCAGCGTCACGACTTGAACCACTTCCTCGCCGATCTGATTCTGAGCCGCGACGATTGTCCGACGGATCTCGCCGATCAGCGGTCCTGCCGGGTCGTTGGAAGGCATGCGGACCGAGCGGACTAGGACGGCTTGACCACGGACCAGCACGGTCAGATCCGCCTCCTCGGCCATCATTTCGACCAGCAGGCGACATTCAGAATCCTGGCGGCTCCGGCGGATGAGCGAGGCGGAAGCGAACGGCCGAAGGACCAGCCGCTGCGCCTTTCCATCAAAGGCAGCACATTGGCCCTTGAAGTCCTCCAGGACCTTGGGCGAAAGGGAAGCGGCCAACACGCGAATCTGAGTCCCTTGGCCGCCATCCAATCGGACGAAATCCAGCGGTGCATCCTCACCCAGCGACGAGAACTGTCGCACGGCCTGGAATCGTACCAGATCCGGCAATTCTTCGTCGGGGACCGGCGGAACCTGCAGCACACGCAGTTCCGCGCGACTGCGTGGAACGGCGATCAGCCAATCGTTCTTCCCCAAGCCGCGCTGCTTGACCGCTTGGGCCAATTGCGTTTGTAAGCTGTCCTCTTGAGCGTTGTCCAACGGGACGGCCAGCACGGATTCGATCGACAAACTGCGTCCGGTGGTCCGGCCCACGACCAGCCGCGCTTCACGCGTGTCCCATTCGATTGCTAACAGCCGCGACATGTGAGAGATTCTCCCTACTTCTTAGTTTTCGTCCATCAAGCTGACGCCAAGCATCTCCAGCGGATAGCCACGCCCCAGGTGGCTGATATCTCTCCAGAGTAATACCCGCGGCGGCAACTGGGTAGCGTCTAAAACGACCTCGACTCGCGCCGACGCCCTTCCGTCCTCGAAATAACCGATAACCTGAGTACGATACACATCCCCACCCCCACATACGAAGGGCATCAGGGCTCGCATTTCGTCCAACGTCACGATGCCGCTGGTCAACAACCAGGTCTCGTGACGTTGTCCCGGATCGTCCAGGCCCGGGTCAGGAGTTCGTTGGCTGAGGATCTGTTCGACCATCTCCTCGGTCATGCCTGGGATGCCCAGCAGGATTTCGGGGGGCGCTTGGCTGAGACTGATCCGCCCGGGGATCACGGTGTCCGGCACGACCGTGACATTATCTACTAATTCCGACAGGTACAGGTTCATCGAAACCAGATCGTCCAGGAACGGGGATCGCAACACAACCGGCTCTTCTGCCCCTTGGAAAGTAACCTCGACCCGGGCCCCGATCAGATCCAGAACCTGCGTGAACGTATTGCTGCCACGCTGGCTCAAGTCCAGATCGCCACTGTAATCATCATCGCCTTCGTCTTCGCCCTGATAGGGGCCGCTTTGCCGATAGGCGACTATGAATTTGACCCATTCTTCCGGAAAGATCAAACTGAGTTCCTCGTACAACTGCTGGAGATCGTCCATGTTCAGATCGATCCGTGGTTGACCGAACCCATTGACGTTTTGTTCCTTGCTGTACAGCGTCAGGTAGGCCGACCATCCGCGTGGGGGAAAGTCGCCCAACTGGGCAGCCAACGCCATTTCGTCGGGATCGATCATCCCGTTGCGATTGACGTCGCTTCCAAACAGCAGTTGCGGTGTCACGCCGCGAACCAGCAGCAGTTCTTCGACCGTCTCCAGCGGACCGTTCTTGGGGCCGTAAGGCGGCGCCAGCGACGAGTAATACTCGGCTTCGGCTCCGAATTCCCGCGGCGAATCATCGTCATCCAACCAATCGAGGATGGCGTCAGCGATCTCGACCGTCATGCCGGGCAGCGCCATCAACAGACTGCGGGCCGGGCTGTCGGCCAACAGGTCCTCGGCATCCTCCGCGACCAATTCTGCCAATTCCCCGGTCGCTTCCTGAAGCTCGCGAGCCTGCTGGTCGATCAGCAGCAGGGCGTTTAGATTAAGCCGAGCCGATTCGTCTTCCAGTCCGTAACGTATGCCCGCCAAACCGCCCGCCTGGTCCATGGCGGGTACCAGCACGGTGAACTTGCCGAGTTCGTCCGGATCGGCTTCTCCCATGACGGTCACCCCCTGAAACATGGCCGGATTGTCGTACAGTCCGCCCGATGCACTCTGCATTGCCGGATCTTGCAATAGGAAGACTCGCAGTGATTCGACTCCCGAAGACGCCAGCATGCGAGCCTGGATACGACGCCCCGTCAGGTGAGCACTCTCGCTCTGCACCACCATCAGACTGGCAAACGCGTAGGCCGCCAACGACAGGGCTGCCACGACGATCAACACCAGGATCAGCACCAGCCCCCGGCGGCGGTTCAAGGAATCTCGCGAATCCGTAAAGTCACCGCGTCTCATAAGCCACCTCCGTCCAGCAGTCCCATGTCCAGAAACTCCTGATCCAACGGCAGCGGTCTGGCCGTCGGCAATCGTACGACCAGACGGTACATGAATTCGGACATATCCGTCATCGACATCTCGCGCATTTGGGCGACGTCCACCGAAGCTGCATCCAGACCATACGAGGGATCGATCCCGATGGTGATCTCGACGGCGACCGGCAACCCGCCCAACTGCTGGCTATCCCATTCGGTCAGCCACTGATTCCCGTCGAAGTATCGGAACTCCAGATAGTTGACTTCAGGAGCCAGCAAATCGGCAGAAGTGACCTGTTCTTCCAAACCACCGCTCTGCGCGGCCCACGCAGTCACCGCTCGATCCAAGGCTCGCCGCACCAAACCGCTGCCACCCATCCCCATCGCCGTGGACGCCGTCGCCCCGGCCACTTCCACGCTAGAAGCGTCGGCCATTCCTCCCAGACCGGTATTCAGGTAGTAGGCAACCGTTTTGACATCGCTGGGAATATCTCGGACGCCCATCGCGGCCGACTCAGCGAAAAACGCTTCGTATTGATCGACGCGTGGCAGATGGCTGACATCCACTTGCAATTCATACTGATTGCCGAACAATCCGGGCACACTGGACGGCATGATCGAGCCTTCGATATCCATCGTGTTAGACGAAGGCAAATCGTCCAGCCCGAAACCGCCATCCGACGACATGCCAGAATCGCTCGATCCCAGCCCCCCGAGTCCGTCGAGGTCTCCTAGGCCGTCGAGTCCCGGGAGTCCGCCGGACCACTCGGGTACCTTCGACAAATCGATGGGTTCGTAGATCACCGCGTTCTGCAGATCGGCCGCCATGTGTCGCAGTACGGATTGAGCCAACAACGCTCGTTCGATGTCGGCTCGGCGTGAATCCAGCGTCCGCAGGTTCAGATCGATGGCCATGTTGATCATCATCAACACGATGCCCGTCAACGCCAACGCCAACAACGTCTCGACCAGCGTCGCACCGGACCGACGCCGCGAAACAAGATTCGGAACGCCCGTCGCACAACTCTCATGTGGCTGTTGGCTTCGCATTTACGGTCCTCCCAAGGAATCCTGCGAGCGGGAGCTTGACACACCGATGTCCATGGCGTCCAGTGCGCCGAGTTCCAACTCAAGATTCGGGTCCAGAATCCAGCGTGTCAGCGAGTAGTACAGCGGGATCTCGCGACTGCCGTCGACCTGCTGGGCCATCACGGTGACCTGGAGCAAGTCGGGATTATCCAGCGAGCCGACTTCGATCGAATAGCTCCAGCGCGGATCCAGGTCAAAGGGCACATCCCCGACCGGTTCCGGAGCGATGACGCCCGCAGCGATCTCTTCCAACTTGCTCTCGCACAGCAATTGCGCGATGGTCAATTCGCGTGCTTCCTCGGCTTGTCGCGCTCCCAGCCGAACCAGTTCGCCGATGACCGCGATACTGCCGCCCAGGATGGCGATCGCCAGAATCACCTCCAACAACGACAATCCGGCACGGGCCGCTGATCGTCGAATGCTTTTTCGGTAACCGGTCATGGTTCGATCTCCTCCACGGTCAACAACCCGCTGGCTCGCCCCGACCCGGTCAATCCACGCAGACGCAGTTGCACGAAGAACCGTTCGTTGGTCAGCACCAAAACGGCTTGCGTGGCAGTTCCGTCCGGATAGAAGACGATCGGTTGAGCTGCCATGCCCGACATGAGGGTATTGGGATCCTCGCTTTGCAACTGCATCATCCGAGCATCGGTGTCCGTTCGCCCTGCAAAGAACGTGGCACCGCTAGGCAACCGCTGCCCCGCGACACCCAACAGCGAATCCCGGCCGTCCGACACTTGGTTCTGCAACATGTCCGGCGCCATCAGGCGATCGGCATCTGCCGAACCTTCCAGCAGGAACGAGCCATCGAAACGCGGTTGCACCTGGTAGTGTTCGGTTCCGATCTCGTAGCGAAACACCTGCATCTGGCCTGTCTTCATGGCCTCCAGCCGCGCTCGGGACCATTGCGCCAGCACCAGATCGGCCGCTTTGCGCAAGCGTTGATCGCTCATCGGGCCATGAAGCGCTGGTAACGCGACAGCGGCCGCCGCGACCAGCACCGCCAGTACCAACATCATCTCCAGTAGGCTGAGCCCGGTACGGCGCCGCGCATGCGCCCACCGTCTGTCGTTCGAGTTCCCACGGGTCGACGACTGCGCTATCTTTCGAACGTCCCGGCTCTTACTGCGTATTGGCCACATCATCTTCGGTTCCGCTGACCCCATCGGGCCCCATCGACCAGATTCGGTATTGTTCCGGGCCGACCAGTTCATACTGATACGGATTGCCCCAGGGGTCCATGGGGATGTCCTTTTGCGAATAGGGGCCTCGCCACCTGTTCGGATTCGTCAGATCCGCAGGAGGCATCCGCAGTGATTGCAGGCCCTGGTTGGTGTTGGGATAACTGCCGACATGCAACCGGTAGACATCCAGTTGATTGGCGAACATGCCGATCTGGGTCCGCGCCAGATCCTCGTAGGCGCCGCGCTGCATCCCGGCGATGAAGAACCCCACCATCGAACCCAAAATCACCAGGATCGCCAACACCAAGAGGACTTCCATCAGGGTAAAGCCCGGTCGGCGACGACGACGTTGAAGTGTAACCATGACAAACTCCTTGATTCCTTCTTCCACCGGCTCGGGCCGGCAAGGCACATAAAAAAACAACCCTCGCAGATCTCCGAGGCGTCTTGGCCTCGCGACTGCGTCCATCCAGCCCGGAACTGGCCCACAGGTCTTCCCGCAACTTCTCGACGCCCATCAAGCTCGCATCGTGCCACTCATCTTGATCACCGGCATCAGCAGAGCGATCACCACGAACAGAACGATAGCGGCCAGGACCAACAACATGATCGGCTCTAACAATCGGACTGCCAGATCCAATCGCCGGGACGTCCGACGCTCCAAACCATCGGCTACGTCCACCAGCACCTGGTCCAACGTATTGGCTTCCTCGGCCACCGAGATCATCTCTACGACAGTGCGGGGGAAAAACTCGCACGTCCCCAACGGTCCCGCCAATGACTGACCCGACGAAATGTTCTCGGAAGCGCGCTCGATGGCCTCCGAGAGGATCTGGTTGCCGGTCGCTTGTCGGCTGATCTCCAGCGATCGCAAAATGGGCACCCCGTTGCTCAACAAGGTTCCCAGCACTCGGCAGAATCGAGCGACGGCCAGGCTAGAAAAAACGGGACCCAGGATGGGCATCCGCAGTTTCACCAGATCCCGCAAGCGTCTGCCGCGAGGCGTCTCTAGTTCGCGTTTCAGGAAGATGACCACAACGATGAACATCGCAGCCAGCACCACCCCAAACCGTCGCATGGTCTCACTGACCCACAACAACCAGTCGGTCATGATGGGCAATTCGCCTCGATCCCGCAAAACGTCGAACATCTCGGCGAAGAACGGCACAAAAAAGATCACCAACCCGCCCACGACCAGCACGCCGACCACGGCCAGGAACATCGGATAGGCCAGCGCGCCCATCGTGCGGCTCTTCAGGTCCTCCTGAGCCTCGGTGAACGTCGCCACACGTTCCAACGCATCTTCCAAAAATCCGCCCTCTCCGCCAGCCCGGACCATGTTGATGGCCATCTCTTTGAAGACTCGCGGGTATCGCGAGATCGCTTCGGCCAGCGTCGCTCCGTCCTCGACTCGCCGATACACGTCGTCCAGGACTTCCTTCAGACGCATGTTCGAGGTCTGGTCTCGGATCACACGGATCGAACGCAGCAAGGGCACCCCGCTGCGCAACAGAGCGGAAAGTTGGCTGTACGTGTTGGCCATCAACTGGCCGCTGACACGCTTGCGGCTCATCCCCGCACTCTTGGCCTTGGCCGCCGCCACTTCGACAGGAAACAACGATTTGGCGGACAACTGGGTCAACACCTCACGCTCGGAACCGGCCGTCAGCGTCCCGGTCACCTTGGCACCTTGAATGTCTCGCGCGATGTAAGCAAAATCAGGCATCTGGATGGTTCTCTGTTCGTCAGACTCTCAGGCCAAAGGATTCGCTAGGCTGGACCCCGGTTGCGCCGGGAACCATGACGACTTCTCGATCTCCCTTGGTCACTCGCATGATCTCATCCACGCTGGTCTGCCCGGCGATGGCCTTTTTCCAGCCATCCATCCGTAGCGTCACCATACCGCTTTGGACGGCCGCTTTCTTGATATCCCAAGTGCTGGCGTTGTCATGCGCCAGGCGGCGTACCTCCTCGGACGTGACCATCAGCTCGTAGATTCCCAACCGGCCCGCATAGCCGGACTGGCGACATTCTCGGCATCCGACCGGTCGATACAAGGGCCGATCGCCCAAAGCATCCAGCGGGAAATCGGGCGGCAGTTCGTCCGGGTCGGGCTGGTAAGGCTCACGGCATGCCCGGCACACGCGTCGGACCAGTCGTTGGGCCATCACGGCCTCGACCGTGCTGGAGACCAAGAACGGTTCGACTCCCATGTCCACCAACCGCGTGTAGGCGCCCGCTGCATCGTTGGTATGCAGGGTGCTGAACACCAAGTGCCCCGTCAACGAAGCTTGGATCGCGTTCTCGGCCGTTTCCAGATCGCGGATTTCCCCGATCAGCACCACGTCCGGGTCGTGACGCAGGATGCTGCGCAACGAGTGGGCAAACGTCAATCCGATCTTCGAGTGGATCTGGATCTGGTTGATGCCCTCCAATTGATACTCGACAGGATCCTCCGTCGTGATAATCTTGATATCCGGCCGGTTGATCTCCAGCAGCGAACTGTACAACGTGGTGGACTTTCCCGAACCCGTCGGACCCGTGACCAGCATGATCCCGTGCGGCAGATCGATCAACTGGCGGTAAATCTTGTACGTCGATTCATCCATGCCCAACGCCTTCAGCTCGAACACCATCGCGCCCTTGTCCAGGATACGCAACACGATGCCTTCGCCATGGATCATGGGGATGACCGAAACACGCACATCGACTTCGCGACCTCGGACCTTCAGCTTGATGCGCCCGTCCTGCGGTAAACGCTTCTCGGCGATATTCATCCGAGCCATGATCTTCAAGCGGCTGACAATCGCGGCTTCAAAGCGATGGATTTCGGGTGGCACGGGTTGCAACTGCAAAATACCGTCGATGCGGTACCGAACCACCAGCCCTGAAGGCTGGGATTCGATATGAACGTCACTGGCTCGAACCTCGATGGCCTCCAGCAGGATCTCGTTGACCAGCCGGATCACCGAGGCCTCTTGGGCCATTTCGGACAACTCCGAGCCGTCCAGATCAAGGTCTTCCAGCAACTCGACGCCGTCATCATCGTCCGTCTGAGCGATCAAGCCCTCGACGGTTTCGCTGCCAACTCCCAGATGCTTCTTCACCAATTTGGCGATTTCGGTTCGCGAAGCCAGCACCGGGATCACAGTCAGGCCCGTCACGGCACTGACCTCGTCGATGGGATACAGGTCGAAGGGATCGCTGGTCGCCACCACGATCGTGCCGTTGTTACGGCTGATCGGAAACAGCGACTGGCGGTAGATCAATTTTTGCGGAAAATCGCGGAGGATTGGACCTAAGCCCTCCTCTTCGATGGATGTCAAGTCGACGAAATCCAGACCGACCGCGTCGCCGATCGCGCGCAACGCTTCCTCCTCGCCGACCAGACCCATTTCGATCACCGCGTCCAGGAGCGATTCACCGCCATGCTCGCGCGCTGCTTGCAGTTGCCGCTGATCCAGGCACCCGCGTCGTAATAGAATTTCTCCCGCGTCCATGACCCTCTTTCACTCCCCACCATCCGGCCGCACCGGACATTCGAAAATCATCCCCAGATAGTATAGTTTCCCAAACAGGCCGATATCGGTCCCTGCTATTGAGGTCGCCGAGTGCGTCGGGTACGGCCTTCCGGCTCTGTCTCCTCCGAGCCACTGTCACCCTGTCTCGGTTCCCGCGCACCTGGCCCCTGACCACCGGCCCCCCAGCCCGCTCCGCCACCGCGTCCGGGCTGCGGCATTTCGAAACGCTGGAAGTCAAACGGCTCGCCAAATCGCTCACGCACCTGAGCCTGCTGGGCGGGGGTCAGCTCCTTGAGCAATTCGGATTGCGCCTGCGTGCGCAACTCGGCGATCTTTTGCCTCAATTCGGCCTCCAACTGCTCGGCCTTGGTTCGCAATCGCTCGCGCTGCTGCTGCGTAATGTTCAACTCTTCGACCATCTGCTCGCTGGTCAACCCCCGGAAGAAGCCACCTCGCAACGCCATCTGGTTGCTAAGCTGGTCCAGACGCTTTTTCTGGTGCGACAGCAGAACCTGGCCCAATTTCTGATCCATCTCTTCTTGCACTTTTTCCATCATCTCTCGACCTCGCTGAATGCGATCTTGCATCGAGAGGTTTTCGTCAGGAGCCATAAGCCCCCTGAATTGCCCCATCAGGTCGTCCCTTATCTTAGTTAATTCTTCGACCTGACTGTCCAACAGTTCCAACTCGTCTCGCACATCTTGACGCAGCAAAAGCCCCATGGCTCCGCCACCGAATCCACCAAATCCACCGGGTCCACCA
>REEF01000616.1 GCA_007695205.1 Planctomycetaceae bacterium | reverse complement strand
TGGTCGGACGACGAGTACCTGGCGCTGAACAGCAACCATCTGATCGAGTTCTCCAGCGGCGTCCTCGAGGTCTTGCCGATGCCCACCGAACAACACCAGCAGATCGTCCTGTTCTTGTATCGAGTCCTTTTCGCCTTCATCGCGCCAAATCAACTTGGAACGGTGCTGACCGCCCCGCTCCGAGTACAATTGTGGGACGGCAAGTTCCGTGAACCCGACATTGTCTTTCTGCTGGCCCAGCACGCGGACCGCCGCGGCAACAAGTACTGGCGCGGCGCCGATCTGGTCATGGAGGTGGTCAGCGAGGACGATCCGGATCGCGATCTCGTGACCAAACGCGTTGAATACGCCCAGGCCGGAATCTGCGAATACTGGCTGCTGGATCCGCGGGACCGGACAGTCACCGTCCTGGCACTCGATGCCGCCGCCAGCGAGTACTCCGTTGCCGGCCGCTATGCGCAAGGGCAGACGGCGCGATCGGTGCTGTTGGATGGATTCTCGGTCGAGGTGACTGAGGTATTCTCACAGTCCTGAACGGCTGGCAAGGTGCCCGTCACCGCGAAGACGCGACGACGGAGATGATGCCTCGCCCTTTTGCTTTCTGCACGAGGACCTTCGACTCGTCCTCACGATGGCTATCGGCGATTGGTCGCGGTGATCGGTTCCGGCCATCGGGCACCTGCCGTCGCGTTGCGACTCTTGGATGACGCGGCGTCGAGTGTCCCACGGACTCGCGTCCGTGGCTTTTACATGTCGTCGCTTCGCGACTGGTACGCAGATCGCTAGCAAAAAATGCCTGTCCTTTTCGCAACCACATAGAAAACGGTTTTTCCGAAAACGACTCCCGACCCCATCCGCTGCTCCGGGCTGGATGCCGTCCGATCGTGTCGCGTCAGCCGCCGAAGCCGCTGTAACGTTTTACGCCTCGGGCGAACGCGACGCGGGCCGCGATGATGAAGAACACGACCCACCCGGCCTGGATCATCAGGCCCTGGACCAATTCAGCCCCCTGGACCTTGCCCAGAAACACAGCGGCTGGGAAAAATGCCAGGTATTTCAGCGGCATCAGGTTCACAATGCTCAGCCAAGGTTCGGGCAGCATGTCCAACGGGAACATGTGTCCCGACAAGAAGAAGCTGAGCAGCATGTAGATGAACAACAACGAGGTGACTTCCAAGAACCAGAATCCGATCAAGCCCAGCGTGGCTTCCAGGAAGAAGCCCAGCAGGAAGGCCATGATCAACGTGGCGAGGAAAATCAGCAGGGTGGTGCTGTCCGGCCAGCCGTCGACAAAGAAACCACGGCAAAGATAAAACACCAGGGCGAACGGCAGCAGGGCGACCGAGTAGTAAGCGATCTTGTGCGCGATGCGGGTCAGCAGCAAAAAACCGATCATGTCGACGGGCTGGATCAGGTACTTCTTGACCTCGCCGTCGCGGATCTGTCGAGCGATGCCGGACGCCAGGCCGGGCATGCTGGAAAATGCGCGGCTGACCATCGTCAGCAGGTAGTAGGCGACCATGTTTTCGAAACGATACCCGGCGATACTGCCCTCGGACCGCTGCCCTTCGCCGATCGATTCGAAAACGGCCCACCACAAGAAGATCTGGGTGATGATCGGCAGGAATCGCATCAACGTCCCCAAGGCGAAATCGCCGCGGTAGACCAGACGCTCTTCCAACGCGATCCGCAGGATCGTCCACCAAGTGACGGCTCGACCAATCATCGGACACTTCCTATGGCCGAGGGAACCTTGTCGGGACTGGCGGTCCGGTCGCTGCCGTCGACCGCTTGCGAAAACAGATCCGCGATGACTTCTTCCAAGGGCGGATCTTCGACCGCCACGTCCTCGATCGTGTGCTGAGCCAGGATGGCCGCCAAGGTCCCGGCGACGGCCGGACGGTCGATCCGCAGCTTGACTCGCGGCGGTTGAATCTCCAAGACCTCGCCGAAGCGATGGAACCCGTCGGTGCTGGCGGTTTCCGCCAACTGCAACGTCACGATCTTATGGCTGCTAAAGCTGTCACGGATGCCTGCCAGCGAACCATCGTATTGGATGCGTCCATAAGCGATGACCACGACGCGACGGCACAGCGCGATGATGTCCTTCATGTAGTGGCTGGTCAGTAGGATGGTGACGTTACGTTGCTGCTGGTATTCCTTCAGGAAGATCTGGATGCGGTGCTGGGCGACCACGTCCAGTCCGATGGTCGGTTCATCCAAGAACAGCACGTCCGGCGAATGCAGCAGCGCCGCGATCAGCTCCATCTTCATCCGTTCGCCCAACGACAGTTCACGGACCGGTTGACGCAGCAATTGTTGGACATCCAGCATCGCGGTCAGTTCGTCCAAGGTCCGTGAGAACGCATCCGGAGCGATGCGGTAGATCTGTTGATGCAATCGGAACGATTCTTGAGCGGGCAGGTCCCACCAAAGCTGGTTCTTCTGGCCCATGACCAGCGCAAATCGGCGGCGGTAAGCGTTCTCGCGCTTCCAGGGGACGTGACCCATGACCAGCGCCGATCCCGAGGTGGGGTTGATCACGCCGGACAGCAGCTTCAAGGTCGTCGTCTTTCCCGCACCGTTGGGGCCCAGGAAGGCGACGAATTCGCCCTGCTGGACGTCCAAGTCGATGCCGCGGACCGCCTGGACTTCGCGATATTCGCGTCGCCAAAGCCCGCGAAACGACGCCATCAGCCCCTCACGCTTCTGATAGACTCGGAACGATTTCGTCAGATTGCGCAATTCGATCAAGGCCATCCTGCTATTCGCCTTCCCCCAACGCGACACCGATCAAGTCGTAATCCTTCGTCGCGACAATCTCGCAAGGAACAATGTCACCGACCTGCAACGAACAGGGTCCGCCGGTGACGTACACCAACGCGTCGACGTCCGGAGCGTCCGACGGGGATCGGCCGATCCAAACATTGTGCTCGCCCGCAATCGGCGCGTCCAGGATGACCGGTCGTTGTCGCCCCAATTGGTGGCCGTTCCATTGGAACACGATCTCCTGCTGGGCGGCCATCAGACGTTCACGCCGCTGCTGCTTCACCAACTCGGGCAACGGATCCGGCAGATGGATCGCCGGCGTGCCCGGTTCGGTCGAGTACGTAAAGACGCCCAGTCGTTGAAATCGTTGCTGCTGGACGAATTCCAGCAATTCCTCGAACTGATCCTCCGTCTCGCCCGGAAACCCCGTGATCAACGTGGTCCGCAAAGTCAGATCGGGGATGCAGCCCCACAGCAGTTCCAACGTTTGCTCGGTTTGCTGCCGCGTGACGCGGCGAGCCATCCGACGGAGCATCGTGTCGTTGATGTGCTGCAGGGGCATGTCCAGGTACGGAAGGATCTTCGGCGATCGGGCGATGGCCTCTACCAACGGCCGATCGATGTACATGGGGTAAAAGTACATCAACCGGATCCAGTCGATACCGTCGACCTGTTCCAACTGCTGCAACAACGGCAACAATCGAGGTTCACCGTACAGATCCATGCCGTAATAGGTTGTATCCTGAGCCACGAGGATCAATTCGCGTACGCCATCGGCGGCCAGTTGTTCCGCTTCTTGAATCACCTGGTCCATCGGCTTGGTAACATGCTTGCCGCGCATCTTGGGGATCGCGCAAAAGGTGCAAAGCCGATCGCACCCTTCCGAGACCTTCAGATAAGCATAATGCCTGGGTGTGATCCGCAGCCGGTCACCGTCCGGTAGCGGACGGATGGGCGCCGGGCGAAACACGGTCCGTTGCTCGTCCAGATGGCCGATCAATCGGTCGGCGACTCGGGTGATCTCTTCCCGAGCGAAGACACCGACCAGCGCATCGATCTCGGGACGCTGCTGGAGAAGTTCCTCTTTTTGTCGTTCGGCCAGGCAGCCCGACACGATGACGCCTCGGGTTTTGCCTGCGGCCTTCAGCCCCAGCATCTCGTCGATCGTCGCGAACGATTCGTCCCGCGCCTGCTCGATGAATCCGCAGGTATTGACCACCACGAAATCCGCTCCGTCCGGTTCGGGCACCAGTCGGTAGCCGTCCACTTGCAGCAGGCCCAACATCCGTTCGCTGTCCACCAGGTTCTTCGGACAGCCCAAACTGACAAAGGCATAGGTTCCTTTGGGTGGGGTTTTTTCTGTAGATAACGGTATTTCATGCAACATCGATGGCTCGCGGTGCCGGGGTTTTGGAACGTTAAAGAATATTACAGAACGGGGCTTGGTTGGCTACCTGTCTGATGACGGAACCACGGCGGCCGTACCCGAGCCCAGGCATTGTTGATGGATGTGCCAGAGCAGATCTCCGACCAGCAGCGGTTTGGCCAGGGTGGCTGCCGCGCCCGCCTCCAGCATGCGGCGGCGGTCGTCGCAGCGCAAGAAATCCAGCAAGACGATCACCGGTGCCGGAGCATGGCGGTTGGCCAGGCGGGTAACGACCGCTGTTTCGCGGGGGTCGCCGCCGATCAGGGTGCAGAGCACGCATGTGGCCCCGTCTGCGAAACTCGAGTGGTCCGGCCGGTCCCAAGTGCTGGAGTAACCACCGGCCTGACACGCGTCGCTTAACGCCTGGTAGTCGCAAAACAGCCGGGTATGGATCACCACCAGTCCCCGCCCGCTGGGCCAGGGGCCTTCGGTCGCCTGAGCGAATTGCTCGGTTCCTGACGCCGTGCGTGGCAGTCGCCAGACGCCACCTCCGCCAGCGCTGGCAGACATCAATTCCGGGATGATCCTGGCCGCCCACTGGTGCCAGTAGATTCGCACGACACCCGACCAGGGTTTACCGGTGCGCATCTCGCCTTCGCACCAACTGCCCAACAGCACCACCAAACGGGACAGAGGTGAACGGGCGTGGATGGTTTCGATGTCCGCTTGTGCGAATTGGCCCGGACGCGACTGGACAAACAGCACGACCTGAGGCAAGCCGGTTTGGTCCAGCACCTGGTTCGCTGCGTCCGGATCGGCAGCCGTTTGCAAGCGACAGTGCTGTTGCAGCCACAGGATCGCGTCGGCAAAATCACGGTGCTGGCGGTCTCCGATCAACAGCACCGAGGGCCGTGGCGGCATCCGGCTCCCGTCGGCAAGTTCGCTGGGCATGGGAGGCGCCGACCCTCTGGTCGTCAAATCACTCACCAAACAACTCCGCCTCCAATCGCGAGATGCCAGCAAGAGCTTCGGCGGCGTCGGCTGCCGCGCGGATGCCCGCCAGGAAGCCGTCCGTACTCAACAACCGACTCAATCGAGCCAACGTTCGCAGGTGAACCTGATCGTCGGTCGAACAGATCAGAAAGAACACGTCTGTCAGATCACCTCGGGCTCCGCCGAAGGGGATGCCTTGATGCGTGCGTCCCAAGGCCAGCACAGGATCCGCCAGGATACCCGGCAGCGGGCGGCGGGGGTGCAGCAGGGCCACGCCGATGTCCAGCGCCGTCGGATGAAGATTCTCCCGCTCACGGACGGCGGCGGCCATTTTCTCGGGATCCCAAAGCAGCCCCGTGTTGGCGGCCAACCGCGTCATCTTGTCGATGACGGAATGTTGGGTACGAGCCACCAGTGGTATCGCCACCGCCTGGATCGGCAGCAGATCCGCGATGCAAACCACCTCGCGAAACTTGCCTGCCCGCCGATCCAATACGGTCTCGACCTGCTCCAGTTCCCCGGCATCGGAAACACCGATGCGGTCCTCGAACCAATGATGGATCTCCGCTTCAGAAAACCGCCACTGGCCGCCGATCTTCCGCCCGGGCAGCCGTCCACGCTCGGCCATCTTGGTCACCTGAGCCGGTGTCAGATGCAGATAGGTCGCCAGACTGTCGATGTCGAAGTCTCGAGAAGCCATAAAATCGCTCGCCGTCAGGAAGTGGTCTACCGTGGGGAAAGGACAGGGAGGATGCCTGCCGAACGCGACGCAGCGTCCTAGGCAAACGGGGCGGGGGCACCCTGTCGTCCTGCCGCCCCATCATTGTTGCGGACGACCGCCTACGTTGTCCAGCCCGAGTGGGGGAGCGATTCCCATTTTTTCGAAATCGGCGGCAGGGGGCGGGTGCTTGCTACAGCGAGGCCATGACGTCGGATGCGGCTTGGATCGTGTGGTCGATGTCCGCCGGCGAGTGTGCGGCTGACACGAACAACGCTTCGTACTGGCTGCACGGCAGGTACACGCCGCGATCGATCAGCCCCCAAAAAAACTTGGCGAAACGTGCCTTGTCGCACTGGGCCGCCACGTCCCAGTCGGTTATCGGATCGGGGTGGAAGAACAGCGTCATCATGCTGCCCACCCGAGCCAGGGTATGTGGGATGCCGGCCGAGAGGGCCGCCTGAGTCAAGCCGGACGCCAGACGCGCGCTGATCTCCTCCAAATGCAGATAAGGCGGGTCGTCTCGCAGCAGCTTCAACGTGGCGATCCCCGCCGCCGTCGCGACCGGGTTGCCGCTCAACGTACCTGCCTGGAACACTCGCCCGGCCGGCAGCATCTGGCTCATGATGTCCGCTCGTCCGCCGTAGGCACCCAAGGGCAGGCCGCCCCCGACGATTTTACCCAGCGTCGTCAGGTCTGGCGTGATACCCACCAGCGACTGGACGCCGCCATAAGCGACCCGGAAACCCGTCATCACCTCGTCAAAAATCAGCAATGCACCATACTCGGATGTCAGGTTCCGCAGCCTGGCCAGGAACTCGGATGTGCCCGGCACGCAACCCATGTTCCCGACGACCGGTTCCAGGATCACGCCAGCGATCCGCTCGCCGTGCTCAGCAAACGCGGCCTCGAGACCAGGCACGTCATTGAATCGCAGCACCAGAGTATCCTGGCCGGTCCCCGCCGTGACGCCTGGGGAATCGGGGACGGCCAGCGTCGCCGCCGAACTGCCAGCCGCCACCAGCAGGCTGTCCACATGCCCGTGGTAATTGCCCGCGAATTTCACGATCACGTCCCGGCCCGTGTAACCTCGAGCCAACCGGATCGCGCTCATCGTCGCCTCGGTCCCCGAGTTCACCAGGCGGACCATCTGCACGGAAGGCACCGCGTCGATGATCAATTGCGCCAATTCGTTTTCGGCTTCGGTCGGTGCACCGAACGTCATCGCTCGATCCACGGCGGCATGCACGGCGGCCCGCACCTGCGGGTGGCCGTGACCCAGGATCATCGGGCCCCAGCTTCCGATGTAGTCGATGTAACGGTTCCCATCGACGTCCATCAGGTAGGCCCCTTGAGCTTGCTGCATCACGATCGGCTCGCCCCCGACGCCCCCGAACGCCCGTGCCGGGCTGTTGACCCCGCCCGGCATCAGTTGCTGGGCTCGTGCAAAAACCTGCTGACTTCGTTGGCGCACCACCATCGTCTCCTTTGAAAGTTCCACTATGGGCAGTGTTTTTATTGAAATCCCCTACGCTGGAGTTCACGCTTCACCGCGCGGGATTCGCGGCCTGCAACGAACACACGATGAATCGTGAACTCCAACGAAAACGACTCCCGACCCCCAGGCCTCCCACCGTGTAACACCACCTTGATTGACAAAAAAACCTATGGCCGACAACTTACGATGACTTTTTTGTTACGGTGCTTCAAGAGGGCTAGTGAATCGGTGATAATCAGAACGGTGTTCGACCCGCGAGTTACTCTTGGTAAATAACCGAAGGAGACGGCGATGGCATTTGTCCAGACAAGGCGAATTTGGCTGATTCTTTGCGTGGCGGTCCTTGCGTTCACGACAACGGGACTGCTGGCTGACGATTCCTCCTCCTCAGGTTGGCTGGGCGGCGTGGCTCGTGTGGAGATCACCCCGTCCGAGCCGATGTGGATGGCGGGTTACGCCAGCCGGAATCGCCCGGCCGATGGAAAACAAACCGGGCTGTACGCCAAAGTGCTCGTACTGCAAGACGCGGACCAGCAGAAAATGGTCTTGGTCACGCTGGACATCATCGGAACCGACCGCAGTCTGATGCAAGCCATCTGTGGCCGCTTAGAAGATCAGTACGGGCTGCGGCGAGAACAGATCGCCTTGTGCGCCTCGCATACACATTCCGGACCCGTTCTTGCTGGAAATCTGGCACCCCTGCACTACCTGGTCGTCGGCCGCGAGCACCAGCAGTTGATCGAAAGCTACACAGACTGGCTAACCGACCAAGTTGTCCACGTGGTCGGCAAGGCGTTGCAGCAGATGGCACCGGTGGACGTCTCATGGGGTAGCGGTCAGGCCACGTTCGCCGTGAATCGTCGAAACAATCGTCCGGAAGGCGACATCGAACAGTTGCGAGCCGACGGGCTGTTGGTCGGCCCCAGCGACCACGACGTGCCCGTGTTGGCCGTTCACGACCGGCAGGGCCAGTTGAAAACGATTGTCTTTGGCTATGCCTGCCACGCGACTGTGTTGAGCGACTTCCACTGGAACGGAGACTATCCGGGCTATGCTCAGATCGAATTGGAGCGGGCTTTTCCCGGTTGCCAGGCCATGTTCTGGGCCGGCTGTGGCGCCGATCAAAACCCGCTGCCTCGACGAGCCGTCGAATTGGCGGAACGATACGGACGCGAATTGGCCGATGCGGTCCAAAAAGTCCTGGATGTTCCGATGAAGCCGGTCGCACCCAAGCTGGTGACCCGATACCGCGAGATCGACCTGCCGCTGGCCGAACTGCCGACGCGCGAGCAGATCGAAGCGGATGCTCAGTCCGAAAACCCCTACGTCGCAGCCCGTGCCACGATGCTGCTGGAAAAAATCGAACAATCCGGCAAGCTCGACCAGACCTACCCCTATCCGATCCAAACTTGGCAGTTGGGCGACGAGATCCAATTCGTCATCCTGGGTGGCGAGGTTGTCGTGGACTTTGCCCTGCGTCTGAAGACCGAGCTGAGCGGCCAAGCGACCTGGGTGGCCGGATTCGCCAACGACGTGATGGCCTACATCGCATCCCGACGCATCCTGACCGAAGGCGGCTACGAAGGCGCCACCGCCATGGTCTACTACGGTTTGCCCACCACCTGGGCCATGGAAAGCGAAGACATGATCATTGAAGAAGTCCACCGCCAGTTGACCGACTGACGATCCAGCCTATCGTGGCCTCGAATCCGGCGGTTCATCCGTGCCCCGGCTTTGCCATCCGTGCTATCTCCGGGGCAACGAACGAGTGGGAATCAAGACGGTCCCTCTCGAACGCTGCTCGGTCAGGAGTCGCGCGAACGTAGACGTTGTTGCAGATCCGCGAGGATTTCGGACAACTCGCCGATCGTTCGTTCGTCCAGATTTTCCGGGGTACTCGGCTCGTCGCCGAGAAGCTCCTGGAGAATTCGAATCTTCCCCAACAGCTCGCCCTCCTGGCGGCCCTTTTCCCGCGCGCTGTCCAATCCCCATTGATAGTCGCGTTGTGCCTTCAATCGCTGGTCGTACATCATCCGATCCTTCGTTTTGCCTGCGAATTCCTTGTAGTTGAACGGATTGAGAATCTGCACGTGAACACGAAATCGACCGTTGGCTTGATTCCCGACGCCATGGGCCACCTTCACTTCCCCAGATAGACTGCTTTCCTTCGCCGTGGACGGTACGTTGCCCGCCCGAGGCCGTTGATCGGATGGGATCTTTGATGCTCGAAGAACGGGTGGGTATTCTCACGCGCGACCGGCGAAAACGCAACACTTCGAGGCCCTGATCTCGGTTACGTACGGCCGCGTCTGCTGCAAGATCCGAAAAAACGCAAATCTGGGGGGGCAAGCGAATCTCGGGCAAGAGAATATCCCATTGGCGTCAGGTCGATGCAACGCCCACGAAGGCCATCGAAACGGTAGCCCCCATAAAAACCGAAAAGACAACC
>REEF01000836.1 GCA_007695205.1 Planctomycetaceae bacterium | reverse complement strand
TGGCCAGAACTGCCCGGATTCCCAATTCGCGGATGTGCTGGCGAATACCGGGCAGGTCATAACCGCTGGTGACCAGCACGGGCATCGAGGGTCGAATCGCCAAAATCTCTTTGGCCAATTCGGCGCCGTTCATCTCACGCATCGACAAGTCCGTCAGGACCACATCGAAATCCTCGGCCTCAGCCCGAAACGCTGCCAACGCTCGACACGGATCGCCGAACGCATCGACCCGGTAACCCAGCTCTTCCAGCAACGACCGCGTGGCTTTCTGGACCAATGCGTGATCCTCGACCAGCATTACCTTCTCGCCATGGCCCAGTGGCAGCGATCGCTCACGGACCGGCATCGGCGGGTCCAACTCGACTGTCGCCGAGGCATCTACTGGCAGAAACACGTGCATCGTCGTCCCCTGCCCAGGCCAACTCTCCACAACGACGGCTCCCTGATGGCTATTGACGATGCTGCGCACCACACTCAGCCC
The DNA here is from genome assembly GCA_007695205.1 of Planctomycetaceae bacterium. Taxonomy (GTDB): domain Bacteria; phylum Planctomycetota; class Planctomycetia; order Pirellulales; family Pirellulaceae; genus SKKK01. The sequence continues at coordinate 9,344 of REEF01000836.1, read as the reverse complement.
CAACCCGGTGCCTTGCCCTTCGGGTTTGGTGGTGAAAAACGGCTCAAAAATCCGCTCTCGAACCTCCGGGTCCATCCCGCAACCGTCGTCCCGCACGGTCAACCGAACGTAGGGACCAATCTGCAGTTCAGGGTGCGCTGCCAACATCGTCGCATCCACTTCCTGATCGGCCAGAGAGACCGTGATACAGCCTTCGCAACCCCGCAAAGCATGGCAGGCATTGCTCCAGAGATTGACGACCAACTGCTGAATCTGTGAGGCATCCGCCAGCACCACGCGTCCCGGTGCGGGAATATCGACAGCGACCTGCAGCCCCGATGGCAACGAGGCTTCCAGCCACCGCAGTGTTTCCAGGACTACGGGACCAAGTCGGATCGATTCGCGGCGAGGTTCGCTGCGGCGGCTGAGCGTCAGCATTTGACGAGCGAGCCCCGCTGCCTGGCGACTGGCGCTTGCGGCGCGTTCCAGGTAATCCACCGTCTGGGATTCGGCATCCACCCCGGCACGAGCCAACTGCAAATTCGTGACAATGCTGCCCAAGTAGTTGTTGAAATCGTGGGCGATACCGCTGGCTAATTCGCCGAGCGATTCCATCTTTTGGACCTGCCGTAGTTGATGGTCCAGTTTGCGGTACGCTTCATCGCTTTGTTTGCGGTGAGTGATGTCCTCGGCCACCTTGATGAAATGCGTGATGCGGCCTTGGCTATCGCGGACGGGCGAAATGGTCGCCGACTCCCAAACTAGTTCTCCGTCACGCTTTCGGTTGCAGAATTCGCCCTGCCATTCGTTACCTTCCCGGATGGTCGTCCACAAGCGGCCGTACTCGGCCGCAGCCATTGTGCCTGACTTGAGCAACTGTGGATTCTTGCCTCGCACATCCTCCAACGGATAACCCGTCATCCGTGTGAATCCCGGGTTGGCGTATCGGATGCGGCCCTCGGTGTCCGTGATCAGAATCGCCGCTGGACTGGTTTCGATGGCGTGAAACAGAAGCCTCAATTGGTCTTCCATCCGTTGGCTGACGCGACGCTGTTCGGCCTCCTGCAAGCTGCGTTGGACGGCATGCCCCAAACGTGCCAAACGGTCTTTCAGCAAGTAATCGTACGCTCCAGCACGCATCGCCTCGACCGCGAAGTCCTCGTCAATCGTTCCGGAGACAAAAATCACAGGCAGATCCGAAGCGATCCGTTGGATCACCTTCAGCGCCTCCAGGCCGTTGTATCGAGGCATCGCGTAGTCACACAGCACCAACTCCCAACTCTGTTTTGCGAGCGCTTTGCGCAGACCGTCTTCGTCGTCGACTCGCTCCCAAATGGGCTGGTAGCCGAAGGCTCGCAGATGGTGAAGCAACAGCTCCGCGTCGATCGCCGAATCCTCGACGATCAGCAACCTGAGCGGGCGTTGTGAGGCCGAGGATTGTTCGGGATTTCTTTCTGACATGGTCGGTGGTTTCCAGTGGAGGGTACCAAGGCTTGGCACGTTACTTCGACGACTCTTTCCCACGTCGATGGACAGACGGGCGACTTTTCCTGCCGAGCGGGGGCCAATCGGCCGTCGGGACGAGAACGCAACAACTGATCGACGATCAGACGCTCAAATGCATCACGTGCAACGTTTCTCCCGTGCTTTTCTCGCAGGAATTTCGCCTGTTCGAGTACACGGGCCCCAAAACCCGGACGCCCGTCTTGCGTCCTGAGCACGCGCCGCACCATCACTCGCAATGCGCGAACCGTCGACGAGTCACCTGTCGATTCTCGAGAATGCCCCCTCGTGTCGTCATACAGGGCTGAAAAAGAATAGCTGGATAATGCTGATTCAGACATGGTTTTTTAACTTTCTGAAAGTTCTGTGTTCGATCCCAAAGCAAAAGAGAAAAATGCTGCCAACTCCTTGCCCACAAAGCCTAAAGGATCCAAGTGAACGCGAGATTCGATTCGATCCCTTCCGGTGTGAAAGCCTGGGCAGTCACCATCCCCGACAACGACGCAGGCAGGTCGCCCTCGGGCACCGTGAGGAGGAAAATGCCTCCGGAAGCCACCTTGATAGGCTCCCAGCCATCCAAGACTCCGCCAAATTCGATGGTCAACTGCGACGGGAATTCGTATTCCACCTCGCCCTCGAAATGCACCAAGCCGGATTTCCCATAACTGACTTTGAACCAAAGGATCTCCGGGGCGGGCAGGATGATGGGGTCCGCCTCGATCGATGAATCCGGTGCCAACGGCGCTGGGCCGCCCAACAAGGTCAGGCTGGCCAATTCCGTGGATTCTTCCTCGCCATCGTCATCTGACTGCGAAGGCACCGGCCCCATTTGCAAAGCTGGTTCCTCCGCGAAGGGGTCAAGCCATTCGTCGGACTCCGCCTCGATGCTCGGTACCTCGTCCGGTGATAACGGTTGGCAAGTCGTGTCCGAGCCCGTGTCCAGCGTACCCAACGCGACCGTGTCCACGGGATCTTCCGTAACAAGTACCTGAGTATCGGCAGTATCGTCCGAGGTCTCCTCCATGCCAGAAAACGAGTCGGTCAGCATCAGCGCCGTCGCGCTCAACGGCATACGAGGCTCCATCGATTCGACACGCAGCAGACGATGACGCCTCCTTTTGCCTCGCTTCGACTTGGATTCCGATTGCTTCGCTGCCCATGCTGACGCCAGAAAACTGATTGGCCACATCCGTTCATTCCTCCGAAAAAGATCACAAGGGTCTGGTATAGTCTTAGCGCTGGCTCCAGCCGGTCTTGACCAACCCGCTGTCACCAAGCACTACCAGCCAAATCTCTGTTCGCGAGTGCTGAAGACGTTACGCGGGCGGCCCGACGCAAACGCCTTCCGCTCCATTCGTTCCATCGATAATCTGGGGCGGAACCGGACAATTAAAAAAAGAAAGTCAGGAGGTCAGCTTTTCCTGGAAGGAAAACCTTGTCCCAAGGGGTGATTCTTTCTGATTAGGCTTTGTCTGAAAAGGGGTCTGACCCTCTCCGGGCACACCGTATTTCCCGAGTTTTCAGCATGCCCTCCAAAGGGTCAGACCCCTTTTCAGACAAAGCTTAGTGCTCCACGATAGCCAAACGTCCATATACTTCGGGGAAGATATCAGCGATCCTCTCAAGGGGGGGCGCTTCACCAGGAGTCTGGATGGTCTGCCGCAACCGTTGAAATGGCTCCAAATCCCTCAGGCGAGGCGCAAGAACCAAAAGCTCTTCAAGCTGTTCAGGAGGCAGGTTCATGTTGATAGCCATTTCACAAGCTGCAAGCAATTGCTCCTGCCATTCACATTCTCCATCACCCCCCCCATTCGTGCCGTTTGATCTTTCCGCAGAGATCGCCAACGCGAAAATGTTCGCGGCTGCCCATTCAAGTTCGGCCGATGGCGGCGCGAATTGACGCATCAACTGGATCTGATCCAATGCCTCTTGTAGATGCTTGGCAGCCGACGATTCATGTTTCATTGCGACGGTTCTCATCCCACGTCTGTTCGCTTGACGGGCAGACGCAGTAGCGTCCTGAACTAAAATCCTCCTTAGCCTGAGAAGGCTTCCGTGAGCAACCTGAATTGACGGGTCCAATCCAATGGCGGCGTTCAGGAAACCTAAGGCCGCCTCCTCCTGTTCGCTTCGTATAAGGCAAAAGCCCAAGTTGTTAGCGATAGCAGCATTCCAGAGGCCTCGTTTCACAGCTTCTTCGTAATGGTGCCCAGCGTCCTTTAACTGTCCCATCTCCGCCAGACTTTGTGCAAGGCTGGCGGCAGACTCTCCGCACTTATATTGGTTACAGGCACGGAAAAAAATTCGGTACGCGGAATCCCGCAGGGCATTTGCCGTTTCTAGGTCGATCTCTGGTTCGCGAGATGCCAGCAGATCGCTCCAGCCTTGCAGCAAGAGGGCCTCCCGAAAATCCTGCTGACGATCCAGCGCGTTGCGGAACGACTGGTTTGCTTGAGCGAAATCACCCTGTTGCAGCGCGACCATGCCCATTTGGTAATGTCGGAGAAACGCGGGAACCTGTGAATTCAGCCAAACGCCAAAAATGCTGGCCACCATCAGCAGGATCACCGCCGCAGAGCTTAAAAGAGCTCGATGAGCGTGAATCCAGCGGCCTGATCGAGCGACCATCGTCAGATGTCGGCGAAGCTCTTGAGCCACGACTGCTGCCGAATCGGGGCGATCCTGCGGATCAAAGGCTAAGCAGGCGGCGATGCTGCGGGCGACGGGAGGACTGACCACCTGTTCCAATTCTTTCCGCCAATCGTGCGACGCCCTCTGCAGATCCAGCAGTTGATGTGCCGCCTCGCTACGGTTTTGATCCAGATGTTCGGTGGGATAAGGCAGGCGACCGGTCAGCAACTGGAACATGGTTACGCCAAAGGCATACAGATCCGTCCGATGATCGATCGCCGAGGTGGAACGGGCATGGGCGGCGAGGAACTGAAGCTGCTCCGGCGCCATGTACGGCAGCGTGCCGCCGACCACTTGCGACCGATGATCGTGTTGCATGGCCAGATTAAAGTCCAGCAACAGTGCGCGACCATCGGTGGCCAGCAACACATTGGAAGGCTTCACGTCACAGTGGTAGACATTCCTTCGGTGAGCGTAATTCAGAGCGTCGCATAATTCGGCTCCCTTCCGCACGATGAAATCCACATAGGTTTCGCGTCCCCAATCGATGGACTTGGAAGGCCCGGGACCGTCATCGCCATCTCGGATCAGGTCAGCCATCGTGGTGGTGCCCACAAACGGCATGCAGATCAGGGTGAACGGCGGCAAGGTATCGAATTGCACCGAATGGACGGGCACGATGTGAGGATGGTTTAATTGGCCCAGTCGCGCCGCTTCTTCATTCGCTTGGTTACAGATCTTCAGGACCACCTGGCGGTTGCCTAAAGCCTTTTCCTGAGCCAGGAACACGCGGGAAAACCCACCTCGACCGATTTCACGAACCAACCGAAACCCCGCGACCTCCGCCCCTGCTTTTGGCCAATCGAACCCAGTCGCCGTCCCGAACGCGTCAGGGTTTTCGTCTAAAAAAGCGTGAACCTCCAGCAATTTCAGCAGTGGGGCAGCCACCGCTGGAAAACGCCGAGCAAACTCGTCGGGTTCGATCCATTCGCCGTTGTCGACCCGTCTGCAGAATTCCTCGTAGGCAAGATCCACCACGACCGAAGGAAATTCTTGGAGTTCCGGATGCTTGTCCAAGATCGATGTGGCGTCGAAGGACGCATCGCTTCGGTGATCGGCAATGATTTCTGAGACCATTGCCTTGGCCGCAGCGGACTGTCGGGCTGGAACGGCAAGATCGGCGGTCATTGAGCCACTCCCACCTGAAGCTGCAATTTGGTCAACACCCGTCGCACCGTGCGATCACTGACCCCCAATTGCCGCGCAATGTCTTCGTGCGTTTCCCCGGCAACTCGCAACTCGAGAATCCTCCGATATTGTGATGGCAGTCCTTCCAGCATTCGCTGCCATCGCTCGTTTCGAATCGCGATTTGGCTCGGCGCTGGATCTCGACTGGGAAGCGGAATCTCCTCGGACGCGTCCGTAAAGATGGATTGTTCCCGAGTCACATCCCTCTTTTGTGTTTGCAAGCGGTGCCGGCACTCGTCCACGACCTTATTCCTAGCCATCTTGGTCAAAAACGCGACAAAATCACCCGAATGTTGGAATCGATTCAACTGATCGCGTCCACAGAAAAACGAGGCCCATACCGCTTGAACGAAATCGCTTGTGTCGAACTTTTGACGAAGACGGGGATTTAAGCGACGGCGAACGGCTCGACACAATTGGTTACCGTACTGGGAGATCAGATTTTCCACGGCAGAATCGCAGCCTGAGGCAATCTGTTGCATCAACTCCTGAAAACCGGTCTCCCTTGTGCTCATCAACGCCCTCGCTGTTTCGCGTGACCTCGGTGGAAAGCAGAATCCTCAGTTTTTTTTGTGCCCCGCCAGTCCGAATGACCTAGTATAATGTGTAGGCATCTATTTCGCACACCCGTCATCTAGAGAATCGTGTGACTGCTACTTTCAGGGTATAGTGGTCTCTGTCGCTCAAATCGTGGCTCCAGCCTGAAGATACCAATCGAACTGGGAGTTTTTACCCCATCATAGTATCCATGAAAAACCTCAGCCGCCATCATTTACCCGATGTCGATACCCCAACCGAATCGCAAGTGGGTATGCGGGGTCGCGCGCTCGAGCTTTTGGCGATCCATGACGCGAAGTTGAAGGACGTGGCTCACTACCTGCACGACGAGATTGGCCAGCTCTTGGTATCTTCGTGCATGCATCTTCATTTGTCAATCGAAGCTCAGCCCGTCAGCCCTCATCTTACTACCTGCTTGTCGATCGTCCAGCAAGCCATCGAACGCGTTCGCGAACTAAAGTCTCATCTGCATCCTTCGATGATAGAGCATCTTCCATTTCCGGAGGCGCTTCGATGTTCGTTGGACGATCGGGCTCGCCGCGATGGCGTAGCGATCGAACTGCTGACACCGAGTTGCTGGTTTGCGTTGCCGTCAACGGTCGAGATCACTTGTTACCGCGTCGTAATGGAGGCGGTCGATCATGCGATTTCTCATAAGGCGACCACCCGTGTCCGCGTGGAATTACGGCAGGATGCCGAGACGGTCGAGTTAACCATCCGGGACGTTGTTTCAACTCTCACGTCCATTTCCTCCCCGCCGTACCGAGACCGCACCTGTTCCGCTGGATGGAACGAAAGCTGTCAACGCATCGAGTGGCTCGGAGGAAAATGGCAGATCGAGTCCATATCGGGGCAAGGTGAAACGGTGCGTATCCGTCTGCCCATCGAGCCTGCTGCAGCGAACTTCGACGATGTAGACGTTTTGTAGGAACCATCATGAGATCGATCCGCATCGTGCTGGCCGATGATCATCACCTGGTTCGAGCCGGGTTGCGGGCGCTGATCGAGCGTTCGCCGGGACTAGAAGTCGTCGGGGAAGCGGAAGACGGACGTCAAGTCGTCCAGTTGGCCGAAAACCTACAACCGGACATCGTCTTGATGGACATCGCCATGCCGGAAATGAACGGTTTGACGGCCGCCTTGCAGTTGAGAACCTTGGTCCCCCATACTAGAGTGATCATCGTGTCAATGAACTCCACCGTGGATTCGGTGTTGCGGGCGATGCGAGCCGGGGTCGCTGGCTATTTGTTGAAAAATGTGAGTCCCTCGGAATTGGAACTGGCGGTTCAATCGGTCGCCAAGGGGCAGACGTATCTGTGTGCCGCCGCGTCGCAGCACGTGATCGACGGCTATGTCCAAAATATATCGGTGGATTCCGATGTGCTGGAACGCTTGACACCGCGGCAGCGGGAGGTCTTGCAGTTAGTCGCCGAAGGCTTTACAACCAAGGAGATTGCAGGAAGACTGCGCATTGCCCCGAAAACCGTTGAGACGCATCGCACTCAACTGATGCGTCAATTGCAGATCCGTGACCTTGCCGGACTCGTGCGATTCGCCGTTCAATCCGGATTGGTCTCCCTCGGCGATTAGACTTTTCTCATCATGGCATCGATCGCGAGTATTTCCCGACGCATCTCAGGGTCATCCCTCGAGCAAACTCGGGGAAAACCCCGATTTGCGCTAACCTCGCTGAGCGTAGAATGGAGGACAGACGCGTAGTTCTTCGTCAAACGATCTCCCCTCCAGGAAAGCAACACGTCAAGCAGGGGGGAAGCATGGGTTTCTTAGAAGACCGATTTAGAGGAGTCCTTCATGGCCGATCGGAGAGTTCTGTTCGTTGGGCAAGCCGACATTGTGGCCCGTTCTATTCAGCCCGAATTGGCTCGTTTATTGCCAAGTTTCGTTTCTCAGATCATACCTTCCGTTCATGAGATCCTGCTCGAAATCGTTTCTGGGCCAGTGGTCGCCTGCCTGGCGTATGTCGACCAGTCGGGCGACGAAGCTGCGGTCGTGGCACTGCTGCACCAGATCCGTGACAAGCGGCTAAATGTTCCCGTGTTTGTAATTCTGGCTGAAGATGATGTGTATCGACGTTTGCGTTTCTTCGAATATGGTGCCGTCGACTGCTTGGCTTGGCCCCTCGACCTGTCACGTCTTGCCGCGCTGATCGACATCTTGTCAGTTCGAGGTCGTGTGGAGGTTGCGGCGAACGAGAGCGCCAGATTGCAAAGAGCCTATGACATTCGGCAGCCGTCACCGCATGTGGTTGCGTCGAACGAAAATGCAAAATCGCCAAAAACGCGCAAAAGATCGGTCTTGACTCATCCGCAACCGGCCACGGATGGGCAGCCGGTTGTTGCCGGGTTCGTCTTTGCCAGCCGGGCGATGCATCAATTGTACGGACAGATTGAAGCGGCGGCCGATTCCGATATCAGCGTTCTGCTGACTGGCGAGACGGGGACGGGCAAGAGCCATGTGTCGCGAGCGATCCACGATATGTCCCCGCGTCGAAAGCGACCGTTTGTCGTGGTCGAATGCGGCGGACTGTCGCCAACGCTGCTGGAGAGCGAGCTTTTCGGGCACGTGCGGGGCGCTTTTACCGGGGCCGACCGCGACCATGTCGGTAAATTTGCGGTCGTCGAAGATGGTACGGCCTTCCTGGACGAGGTGGACTGCGTGCCCATCGAGGCACAGGCCAAGTTGTTACGAGTGCTGGAAGACCGTCTGTACGAACCGGTCGGATCGAATCGTGTCGCCAAGTTTCAAGCCCGGGTTATCGCGGCCAGCAATCGGCCCTTGGAACAGTTGGTGGCGACGGGTCAGTTTCGTTCGGATTTGTATTACCGACTGAATGTGCTCGAATTCGGCTTGCCATCGCTACGGGAAAGCCGCGAGGCGATCTGTCCTTTGGCCGAAAGATTCTTGAATCGTTTCGCTCAGCAAGCCCGCCGCCCGGTACACGAGATTTCCTTTGACGCCATGGATGCCATGATGGCTTACCATTGGCCTGGGAACATCCGCGAGCTGCGAAATTGCATCCAGCGGGCGGTTACCTTGTGCCGAGGCGAATCGCTCGATATCGGCGACTTGCCCGAAGTAATCCGTCAGGCAACTGCCGCACCCTCGCACAGCTCTTCGATTTTCAACACAATGCCCGTTTTCAACACAATGCCCGTGCGAAACGAGTTGGATTCGGCGCGACAGAATGGAGAACGCCAGCGAATCGTAGAAGCGTTGACCAAACACGAAAACAACCGCACCCAAACCGCCAAGGAGCTGGGGATCAGCCGAGTCGCGCTCTATAAAAAACTTCGCAAATTCGGGATCGTCGAAACCCGACGATGAGCGAACCAGCAGGCCACGAAAAAAAAGAAGCGAGGCCGACGGGACTCGAACCCGCAACCACTGGATCGACAGTCCAGTAC
>REEF01000728.1 GCA_007695205.1 Planctomycetaceae bacterium | reverse complement strand
AAAACGACTCCCGACCCCGTTAGCGTTCGCGCTGATTTTCGTGACTCAGCCGTTTTGAAACCATTACCCAGCGGCCGTAGAAACCTGCCCGCAACGTCCGATAATGTTTCTTATGTTCGGTTACTAGGCGGTTTTTTGCTGGAAAACGGCCGTATGCTCGATCCCGGGTCATCCGATCGTCAATCGGTCGCCGATCGGCTGTTCAACCAACGCCGGATGGCATCGTCCTCAGGCGTCTCGGCTGCCTTGTCCGGGTCGATGCCGATTCCCAGTGGCAACCATCCCGAACCGGAATCGCCAGCCGCCCTGCCTTCGCTTGCGTCTTCACTCAGCGGCTGCTGCAACCATCGCGGCGCCGATTCCGCTCGCTGGTCCAGCGAGTTCATGTAAGGCGCCAAGACCTCTCGCAATTCGTCCGGCATCACGCCTCGCGCCCGGTCCAGCAGCATGGCGATGTAGTGTCCGGATCGAGAATGGACAATGGCCTGCTGCTGCGACTGGCCCAGCAGGGTGACCGCGAACAGGGTGATGATCACGCACCACAGGACGCCCCGCGCCAGACCCAAGACGGCTCCCGCATGACGATCGAACTCCTTCAGTTTGACTCGCTCGATCAAGTCCGACACGAAACGGAACGCGATCCAGATCATCATCGAGCAGCCCAGGAACAGGATCAACATCGCCAAGAACTTATTCCAGGGGGGCGAGGCGCCTAGCAGGGCTGCCACCGGCTCGCGGAACTGGCATGCGACAAAGAAGCTGACGACGATGGAGGCGATCGACGCTACCTGCCAGGCCAGCCCTTTCCATGCGCCGAACAGCGTTGCTAGCACCAGCACTCCCAGCATGATCAAATCGTACAATTGCATCGGCACGAATTCCCGTGAAACAGTAACGACCAAAAAATGTCTCGTCGGGCGCGAGTATACCTGCGAAAGCCTATCGAGCGAATATCAATCGATTGGGCTTGGAGCGTTTTCCAGGCATCGGTATAGTCTTCCATCCCAGCTCGAAGCGCAAGTAGGGCGATAGCGGTGAAAGCATCGGGTGATCAGAAAGGGGAACGATGGCAGGATTCAAAACGCATATCGGTGTCAGTACCGCAGTAGGGGTCGGGTACGGAGCGATCGGGTATGCAAGCGGGATGCCGGCATCCACGTGCTTGGTCGCTGCCGGCCTGTGCAGTGTCTCGGGGATGTTGCCCGATCTGGACAGCGATTCCGGAGTTCCTGTCCGCGAGACGATGGCCTTCTTCGCAGCCGTCGTTCCGGCCTTGATGATCCCGCGATTCATCCAGCTAGGATTCAACTTGGAGCAGATCGTCGTCGCCGCCGGATTGATCTACGTGGCATTCCGATTCTGTATCGCCGAGATCTTCAAGAAGTTTTCTGTCCATCGAGGCATGTGGCACAGCATCCCGGCCGCAGCGATCGCGGGACTGCTAGCATTCTTGATCGTGTCGGGCACCAGCCTGGAGATCCGGCTGTTCAAAACGGCTGCCGTTGTGCTGGGATTCATGATCCACCTGGTGCTGGACGAATTCTGGAGCTTCGAAGTGCGAAAAGGACGGCTGCGCATCAAACGCTCGCTGGGTACCGCTTTGAAGCTGTGGAGCACCCGAAGTTTGTGGCCGAATGTGTCGACTTATGGAAAGCTGGCGCTGCTAGTGGTATTGGTCATCCAAGATCCTTACTTGATGGACCAGTTGGGCATCGAACGGTCCGATCTGACTGCCAGACCTCAGCAATTGCTGGAGCAAGCGGCGAACCGTAACGAGCCCTGGTTACCGGCCTGGAACTTGGCAGGCAACGCGCAGGATCCCGAACCGTTGACAGGCGATCGGGACGCCCAACAGCGAACGGTCGACCGGACAGAGGCGTCGCTGGAGTGGACGCCGGTGCAGGACGCGTGGGACGAACCCGCGTCGATCGAAGAGACAGCTAGAAGGCTCTTCGGCGATCCAACAGAACCGTCACGGGTCCGCCGTTGACCAAGGCGACCTTTCCGTGAGCCCGGTCGGCCTTCAGCCACGTGAATGCAAGTCCATCCGAAGCTCCCTGCCTTTGCGCTATTCGGCGGCGAAGTTATATTGAAGGAAGGAGCATCCGCGGCTAGGTTCACGGAATTCATCGGGCGGAGAAACAACATGCCGATTCACGACTGGACTCGGGTTGATGCAGGGCTGTTTCATCATTTCCATCAGCAGTGGGCGACCTACGTGTGCAACGCTTTGAATTCCGGGAAACTGCCACCGGACTACTTCGCGCTGGTCGAACAGAACATCCGCGGTCCTATTCCGGCTTACCTCCGCAAAGCCAGCAGCGTCACGGTGCGGCATCGGCACGGCGATGTGGTGGCGGTCCTGGAGATTATTTCGCCGGGTAACAAAGCCAGCCGTGCCGAGTTTCAGGCGTTGGTCCAGAAGTCTGCCACTCTCCTGCGTCAAGGCGTGCATTTGCTGGTCATCGATCTGTTTCCGCCGGGCAAGCGTGACCCCCAGGGAATCCACAAAGCGATCTGGGATGAATTCGAGGAACAGGAACTTGAATTGCCGGCGGACAAGCCGTTGACGCTGGCGGCGTATGACGCGGGGCCCGAGTGCGTGGCCTATGTCGAGTTCGTCGGCGTGGGCGACTCGCTGCCGGAGATGCCGCTGTTCTTACGGCCAGAATTCTACGTACCGACGCCGCTGGAAGATACGTACCAGACGGCCTGGGCCATGTTTCCCGCAACCCTGCAAGGTCTGTTGACTGCTAGCTAGAAGGCTTTTCGGCTATCCAACAGAACCGTCACGGGTCCATCGTTGATCAGGGCGACATCCATGTGAGCTTGAAAGCGTCCGGTCGCCACCCGGATACCGCGGGACTGGACCTCCGCGACGAATTGCGAGTACAACTGCTGGGCGATTTCCGGGCCGGCCGCCTGAGTAAAACTGGGGCGGCGGCCCTTGCGACAATCACCCAGCAAAGTGAACTGGCTGACCACCAGCATCTGACCGCCGGTGTCCAGTAACGACCGATTCATCTTGCCATCATCGTCGTTGAAGATCCGCAGGGTTGTGATCTTTTCTGCCAAATACGTCGCGTCCTTCGATTGATCATCGCCGGTGACACCCAGCAGCACCAGCAATCCGCAGTCGATCTGTCCGACGATTTGCCCGTCGACCGTCACGCTTGCCTGGCTGACCCGCTGCACACACGCTCGCATCCGGCCGATCCTCCCTGCCCTGCCCTACCCTGCCCTGCTTGCCTTTAGGACGCCAGTTGCTTCTGCAACGCAGCCAACGCCGCCTCGTAGTCCGGTTCCGACGTCACTTCGGACACCGTTTCTGCATGGACCACGGTCCCGGCGGAATCCAAGACAAACACACCACGAGCCAACAGCTTTAGTTCTTCGATCAGCATGCCCCAGTTCAACCCGAAGCTACGTTCCTGATAATCGCTGCCGACCCGCATGTTGGTGATGTTTTCGGCGCCGCAGAACCGGCCCTGAGCGAACGGTAGGTCCAGGCTGACCGTCAGCGCGTTGATCCGGTCGCCCAACGCCGCCAAGTGCTGGTTAAACTTCTGAGTTTGCACCTGGCATACGGGGGTATCCAGCGACGGCACCACGCTGACGATACTCGGCTTGCCCTTCAAATCCGCCAGCGAGATCGTCTGCAGGCCGTCCTGATAATAGTGCAGCGTAAAATCGGGCGCGGGTTGCCCCACCTGGAGCGCTTGACCTGCCAGAGTCAAGGGAGTGCCCTTAAAAGTAACCGCAGCAGCACGCGACATCGTTCATCTCCTTTTCAAAAGTCACTTGATTCTTGGTGATATGCACCTTCGACATATGCGAAGTATTGACATACTTCGGCCGTTTACAACCCCCCTGCCCTGCCCCGACGTTGACTCGGCGCCCGAATCGCCACATTACGCACCTTGCGTTACGCATCATGCGTAATGGATCACTGGGCTTCTTTCGCTTGTGGATCCGGGAAATCCAAAACGATCTCCAGCCTTTGGAGTGATCGGCGGTGGTGTTCGATGCAAAACCCTCCTTCCAAACACGCACCCCCCTGCCCTGCCCTGCTGGCCGATTGGGTTGCCGGGCGATCTGGCCGTCAGGATTTCAGGCCGGTCAGGTCGGGTTCGATGCGCCGGTTTTCTTGCAGCAGTTCGTCCATCGTCATGAAGCCCTTGCGCAAGCAGGCTTCGCGGGCCAGGATCGTGGCCAGGCAACTGTCGATGGCCATGCGTACCGTCAGGTTGGCCACGTTGCCGGCCACGACGTCCTGGTAAAATGTGGCGATGTTGCGGATGGCGCCCGCAGCGTACAGATTGTCGATCGAGCCGCCTGGATAATGATGCGAACCGCCGCGGATTAGAGCCCGGCCGCCGTAGCCGATTCGCATGTAGGCGTCGCCCAGAAACTCGCAGGTTGCCAGCGGATCGTCCGGGCCCGTCAAGCCGCGCGCGTGCCGCCCGGTATGCGTCCACAGCAACCCGTCGTCGAATTCGTACGTGATGCCGAACATATCGTGGCTGTCGCCGTGCGGGTTGGTACGTCGGATACTAGAGATCCCCGCCGCCGCGACCGGGACCTTGTCCAACACCCACATCATCGCCTGGATCGGATGGATACAGGCGTTGACGTGGTAACTGCCGCCGATCGCCGTGTCGTTCACCCAGACCAGCGAGCGCAAGCGACTCTCGATCGTGTCGGTCAGCGGCGGGTCGCCGAACAGCCCTCCGTAGTAGAAGCTCTTGACCATGCTCAAATTTCCCAACGCCCCGGCCCGGAATCGCTCGGCACACTCGATCACATGCGGATCGGTGGGCATCTGGTAATCCACCAGGAAACACTGCTGCTGCTCGGCCGCTTTCGTCGCTGCCGCTTCGACCTGTCGGCAACCCGGCACGTCGATCGCCACCGGCTTGGCCACGAACACGTGCAGTCCAGCCTCGATCGCCGCCTGGATGTGTTCGGGGAAGAAGCACGGCGGCGCCTCCAGCGCGACGGCCTCGACGCCGCTGTCGATCAGCCGTCGGTACCCGGCCAAGCCGCTAAAACGCCGCGATGGCTCGACTCCCAATTCCTGGCCCGCCGCATCGGCGACCTCTTGGAAGTAATCCGCGACGGCATGGATCTCGTAGCCGCCGTGATCACGGAACAGACGAGCGATCCACAACCCGCGGCCCCCACAGCCAACTACCCCCAACTTGATCTTACGTTCCGGTGCATCGGCTGCCGTTGCGCGAACCGTTGCCACCTTGCCCACTGCGGCGGACGCGGCCAACATCGCGGTACCCGTCATGAATTCACGACGGCCAAATCCGCCATTGCTTTTCGGCTCATCAAATGATTCGTGCCGGTTCATCACAACCCTCCCTTTCCCATACTCAAAGAAGACGCGGAAATAAGAACGACCTTCACCTGTCCGATCCAGTTCAGCTTAACCCTCGGCGCCGCTGCAGGAAACCACCGGATCATCCCCAGGTCGTCGCGTTCGCCGTAGGACGGATTGGCAATCCGTCCCACGTTTGCTGTAGGACGGATTGGCAATCCGTCCCACGCTTGCTGTAACGACGGGGATGGGTTCTAGACAGAAGCCCCCTGCATGCGGCAAAATCGGCGTTGGCGATCGGAATGCCAGGGCAACCGGCATGGGACTGGAAGAGCATTTTGCGACAAGGAAGGTGACGAGTGGTGTTGACGGGAAGAGAACGGCTGACAAAAGCGTTTCGTTGTGAAGCGGTGGATCGCGCACCGTGGGTTCCGTTTGTCGGATGCCACGGAGGCGCGCTGTTGGGCGTGACGGCCACCGAGTACCTGAAATCCGAACAACGGCTGGTCGAGGGCGTCGAAGCGGCCATCGCCCGCTACCAACCGGACGGCATCCCGGTAGCCTTCGACCTGCAGATCGAAGCGGAAGTGCTGGGCTGCGAACTGAATTGGTCCCATGAGACGCCACCTTCGGTCCAGGACCACCCGTTGTCCAACGGGCGCCGTCTGGAAGAACTCCAAGTCCCCACGCCACAGTGCGGGCGAGTCAAGACTGTCCTGGCCGCCGCCCGCGAGTTGTGCCACCGACATCCGGAGGTGGCCTTCTACGGTTTAGTCACCGGTCCCTTCACGCTGGCGCTACATCTGCTGGGGACCGACATTTTTATGAAGATGTTCGACGCGCCGGATTACGTGAGTCGAGTGATGGCTTTCTGTCGCGATGTGTGCAGCGCCATGTCCGCCTACTACTTGGAAGCGGGCTGCCCGATCGTGGCCATGGTCGATCCGATGACCAGCCAGATCGGTCCGGAGCAGTTTCGCGAATTCGTTTCCCCCTTCGCCGGTTCTGTCTTCGACAACATCCGGCAGCGCGGCGGTCTGAGTTCGTTCTTCGTTTGCGGTCATGCGCAGCAGAACGTCGAAGTGATGTGCGATTGCCAGCCCGATAACATCTCGGTCGACGAAAACATCCCCCTGCAATACGTCCGCGATGTGTGCTTGGCTCGCGGGATCAGCTTTGGCGGGAACCTGCAGTTGACCAGCGTGCTGTTGTTGGGCAAACCGCTGGACGCCCAACGCAACGCCATCGCCTGTCTGGAGATCGGCGGCGATCGGGGCTTTGTGTTGGCCCCCGGTTGCGACCTGCCCTACGCGACCCCGCCGGAGAATCTCGAGGCCGTGACGCAGGTCGTTCACGATCCCTACCAGCGCGAGGTGGTCAAGGCCACCGTCGGGCAGCAAGCCGACGAGATCGAACTGGACATGCGCGAGTACGGTCAGGCTGACAAGGTCATCGTGGATATCATCACGTTGGACTCCGAGGCCTGTGCCCCGTGCCAGTACATGGTCGATGCCGTTAAGAAAGTAGCGCCCGAGTTCGAGGGGATCGTGGTCTGGCGCGAGCATAAGATCAAGTACCGCGAGTCGCTGGTCTTCATGACCTCGCTGATGGTCCGAAACGTGCCGACGATCTGTATCGACGGCGAGATCCGTTTCGTTTCACGCATCCCGCCACGCGACCAATTGATCGCGGCGATCCAAGATCGGATCAACGAGAAATTTCGCATGAAGATCGCTCGCCGCAAAGCTTCGCTGTACGTGTTGGGCGACGGCGGTCCGGAATGTCAGGAACTGTTGCAGCAGTGCCAGCGGGCGGTAGCCGAGTTGGGCGTCGAGGCTCATGTGAACGTCGTGACAGACGCGGCGACAATCGCCTCGTACGGCGTCGCTTCGGTTCAGACGCCCGCCGTCGTGATCGCCCGCTATGTCCTAAAGTCCACTCGACGTGTTCCCGACGTCGCCATCATCAAGGAATGGCTGAAGGACGTCCATTAAGCCCACTCAGGTCTGTCAGGAAATTTGTACCATGCCCCGAATCCGACCCAGTGGTGGTTATCGCGAACTGCGCAGTTTTCAGATCGCCACCTTGATTTACGATGCCACGTACTGGTTCTGCGAACGATTCGTGGATCCGCGATCGCGAACCAGCGATCAGATGATCCAGGCCGCGCGCAGCGGGCGACAGAATATTGCCGAGGGAAGCCGTGCGTCGGCAGCATCGTCGCAAACGGAACTGCGGTTGGTCAACGTGGCGCGGGCCAGTCTGGAGGAACTGTTGCTGGATTGCGAAGACTACCTGCGTCATCGCCGCCTGCCTCAATGGGCTCCCGATTCACCACGGGCCCTGGAAGTTCGAAACGTGGGGCGTGGCCTGAAAGATCCGTCCGATCTGTCGGATCCGACCCATCCGACTGATCCTCCTGACCAAGCAGCCACTCGCATCGCAGACGATTGCCGCTACGCGCGGTACGCTCGTTGGTTGGGCCACGAATGCCCCGAAATCCGCGCCAACGCCATCATTTGCCTGATCCACCAGGCAAACTATCTGCTGGACCGGCAAATCGAGGCCTTGGAAAGACAATTTGTCGAAGCGGGGGGCTACAGCGAACAGCTTGCCACGGCCCGCATGGCTGAACGGGCGAAACAAAGGCAGATTCAGGCTGATCGGACAGATCCGACCGATCCGACAGATCCTGTTTCCCCAATGTCCCCGTTGCCACGCTTTGATGGTGTTGCGCACTGCCAAATCGGGTTCCAACGCTGGACAACAATTCTGGGGATGCACATGCTACCCCGAATGCAAAGGAACTGTAAAGTTGTGATTTCAAAAACATCCCAATCTAGCGATTTGTGATAAGATGCGGGTGAGCTTGTGTCGGAGCCACGCGGGCTCGATGCACTGGTCGCCGGGAGAATTCGTACCATGCCGATACACGATTGGAGCCGGGTGGATGCGGGGACGTTCCATCACTTTCATCAGGCTTGGACGATCGAGATCACCTACGCCTTGAACGGCGGCGCACTGCCTGCCGGCTTCTTTGCGATGGCCGAGCAGGTTGTGGGCGGGCCGATCCCGGATGTGATCACGTTGCAGCGGCGTGAGCGGTCCGGGGAAGATCCGCCGCTTGGCGGGGGCACGGCGGTCGCCGAGGCGCCGCCGCGCGCGGCCTACGTCACTTCGGCGACGAGCGATTGCTACGCACGCCGGGCCAATATGATCGCAATTCGACACCGCTTGGGGCGGGTCGTGGCCGTGCTGGAGATCGTCTCCCCGGGGAACAAGAGCAGCCACCACGCGCTGCGGACGTTGGTTGCCAAAGCAGAAGATCTCCTGCGCCAAGGCATCCATCTGCTGGTCGTCGATCTGTTTCCGCCTTCCACTCGCGATCCGCAGGGCATTCACAAGGCGATCTGGGACGCGATCCAGGAGGAACCGTTCACGTTGCCGCCGGACAAGCCGTTGACCGTCGCTGCGTACGAGGCCGGCGAGCTTCTGACGGCCTACGTCGAACCCATCGCCGTCGGCGATCCGCTGCCGTCCCTGCCCCTGTTCCTGGAACCAGGCCGACACATCCCGGCGCCGCTGGAATCCACCTACCAGACCACCTGGACCAAGTGCCCCACCGTGATCCGCGAACTGGTCGAAAACCCCGACATGCCCATCCGTTGATTCGTGGAAAATACAGCAAACGGCAGAAAAATGGTCGGCAGAAAAATGGTCTGGAGATTGCCCCCCTGCCCTGCCCTGCTGGATCGCTTGGTGATCCTGAGCCCGGCACGAGGGTTGGGGTGAGTTTGCCGGATAGGCAAAGTAGGACCATGGTCACTTGGTATCCGGGAAGCAGTGCCCGCTCCGTGGCCCGCTGGCGTTTGCTGCGGGCACCTCTCGTCCGTGCTAGCAGTGCTAGCTTGGCTTCGTGCTTCACCGAAAACAATTTCTTGGTGTTGGGAGGACTTGCCTAAAGACAAAACAACCTGGATACTAAGATCAGTGCGAGCTGGCCAGGAAACGCCCTTTGCGGCACGATTTAAGGAGGAGAGTTCGATGACAGTGGACTTGGCCCCTGGGTGGAAGACCAGTTTAGAACTTGGCCCCAATTGGCTTTTTGTCAAATTGCATGGGCCGTTCGGCGATACGGCTGACGCCGCCGGTATCGCCGACAGCATCGCTCTGATGATGCAGCAGGATCTGGTGGATCGGATCGTCTTGGAACTGGACGAGTTGTTGAACATGCCCTCGGATTTCATCCGGGAGTTGTTCGATCTTCGCGATCGAGTGGATCGCAATGGTGGACAGCTAAGGCTGTGCGGTCTGTGCGACGATCATCGGGAGGTTCTGGAAGCTCACGATTTTTCCCGCCGTTTCGTCCCGTTCCGCAACCGTGAAGAAGCCATTTTGGGCTTCTATCGGCCCAACAAACCGCGTTAGGACCGGCAAAGAGATTTGTGCTGCGAACGGGGTCGCCTGTGGGTCCCGCGCGCCGAGCGGGACCCGGTTGTGAGGCGAATGCCCGCC
>REEF01000664.1 GCA_007695205.1 Planctomycetaceae bacterium | reverse complement strand
CGATCGACCGTGGCGGGCATAACGATCCGCAGACAGGAAACTCAAAGGGGTCAGGGAAAGCGCCGGTCAAAACCGGCTGAGAGGTGTGGATGAAAGAGCCATACGAGAAAGGTGTAGCCAACCGTCTCGGCCCCGCGTCCTGCGCTGGCGATGGTAACATCGCGGGTGTTGCTGGGACAGGGGTACACGCAGGCCAGGTATTGACCTCCGAAATCACCACTCCCGCGTGCCGACCTTGTCCTGACATGGGGAAGGCCACACGCCCGTTGACGCTTTTTGGCGAGTCAGCGGGCGACGCGGCGGAGTCTGAGACCCTGCGCATGCGTGGAACCTTTCACGGTTCACAGCCCTGCTGCACCACATCACGCCGGAGCTGTTGCTGTCGAGCTTCCTGGACTTGAAACGTCAGGCGGCTCCCGGTATCGACGGGGTGACGTGGCAAGACTACGCGAAAGATCTGGAAACGCGGATCGCTGATCTGCATGACCAAATCCAACACGGCACGTATCGAGCTCAGCCGTCGAAGCGAACCTGGATCCCGAAAGCGGACGGACGACAGCGTCCCCTGGGCCTTGCGGCGGTGGAGGACAAGATCGTCCAGCAGGCCACCAAGACGGTGCTCGAATGCGTGTACGAGGCGGACTTCCTCGGCTTCAGCTACGGGTTTCGGCCCGGACGCGGATGCCACAATGCACTGGATGCGTTGTGGGTGGGTCTGACGAGCAAGAAAGTGAACTGGGTGCTGGACGCAGACATTCGTGGATTCTTCGATGCGATCGACCACGAATGGCTGCTCAAGAGATCACCGGTCCATCGAACGGCATTCGACGAGGGTCTGGAATTGGTCACCAAGCCGATTGCGTACCCGAGATCACAGCGGCAGCGGGTCGTCGCTGAGCGCGATGCGCATCAACCGCTCGATGTCATCACCAGCGCCCTCCCAGACTTCTTCCGCCAACCGGCAAAGTTCCTCACGGCGGATGCGATCATGATTGGCGCGGACCATGCGACGGAAATCGCCCGCGTCGTATTCCCGTTTCTCCCGGTCTCGGTGCGGGGAGATCATGGCAGCGTATTTCGAGACGACGGCGGCTTCGAGTGTCGGGATGCGGTGTTGCGTCTCCGGATCGATCAGGACGCACGTTTCCGCTGGCTGTAGGGCACCAGGACATCGACGTCCTGGGTGGCTCGCGGCTGTGCCAAATAACCCACGTAGCCGTGCAACCCCATCAAGACCCAGTTCTTGACTCCCGCCGCCACCAGAACGTCTTTCACTTCCTATGGTCTGATGTTCATCGCTTGCCTCCGATGGATTCGACGGTAGTCCTGTGTCAACCAGGCGCTCTTCCGTACCCCGTACGCGTGCCTGACGGGATCGCCTCGGCCGCTGCGAGCTCCGGGTCGAGCACCAATTCCAGGTCGCAGGGCGGTTCGGGGACTTGCGACGGGCGCCCGGGCGGCCCTCGGGCGCTAGCCAGCGTCCGGAGCGGGCCCTCCCAGAGGCCGCCGTGTCGTAGAATCTGGGTGGCTGTCAGTGGGCAGTTGGCAGTTGTCGATCAGGGTGTCCGCCTGGCCCAGCAGAGCGGGCAGGCTAACGGATCGACTCATAGACCCGCCCCATGAGATAAGGGCCTATCTCACGGGGCTCTCTTGATCAACATGGCCCACATGGAAAGCGAACCGGGACGTGGGCATTTCTGGGCGCCCACGGCGGATCGGTCGGTCGTGATTTCGTCCGGACGTTGATTGGAACGCATGTACAGCAGCTTGATAAGGAGGGGAAAGCTAGGAGAGCACAGGAGATAGACTCGCCCGCTCCCGAGGATTCGCTCAGCGAGTCTCACGATAAAACGCCTCCATGAGTTCGGCTTCCCGGCCGGAATTGTATTGGGGGTTCGGTTCAGTCGGCACAGGAGCGCCGGTTTCCTCGCGCCATGCCTTCATTTTTGCATGGAGCTCCGCGGTTTTTTCCGGAAGGAGTTCCGCGAGATTCAGGCGTTCGCCGAGGTCGCGTTCCAGGTCATACAACTCGAGCCCTCCGTCCTCGAAGTATTCGTGCAGCTTCCAGTTCCCCAAACGCATGACCGCTCCCGGACGGGTCCGGAAAAACGGGTCCCGGGTTTCGAAGTTACCCCTTCCGTAGGGCTGCAGATAGACTGGAAAATGCCAGAAAAGCGCCCGCTCCGGGATCTCCTCCCCTTCCGTTAGATGCGGTATCAAGCTGAGGCCATCGAGCAGTCTTTCCTCGGGAACCTCGATCCTGGCCGCCTCCATGAAAGTAGGAAAGAAATCGACTCCCTGGACCGGTGTTGACGAACGGGTTCCAGGAGAGACCTGGCCTGGCCAGCGAACGATCATCGGCACCCGAATTCCGCCCTCGTAGTAGCTCCCCTTTTCTCCGCGCAGCGGCCACATCCGGGAGATGTTATGAATACCGCCATTATCGGATGTGAACAGAACAAGGGTGTTTTCCCTGACCCCGAGCTCGTCCAGCGTCTCAAGCAGGCGGCCGATGTTGTAGTCCATGTGGTCGATCATCGCGGCGTAGGTCGAGTTGAAGTGAGTCGCTGTCGGGCTCTTCGCCTTATACCTGGCAATCACTTCCTCCTTGGCCTGGATCGGAGTGTGAGGAATGTAGTATTGCATCGATAGGAAGAAGGGCCGCCCGTCGTCGCGATTCCTCAGGTAATGGATGGCTTCGTCGGTCAACCGGAAGGTCAGGTGTTCACCCTCGGGACCGTCTGAAAGAGCCGGATTTCCGTAGGGACTGAAATAGCCTTGCCTAGGATGCCCCGATTGCCAGCCGCCGATATTGACCTCAAACCCATGTTTGAGCGGGTCGGTGCTGATATGCCATTTGCCGACGTGACAGGTGGCGTAACCGTTTTCATTCAGGAGAGTAACAAACGTCGTATTCTCCTCCGAAATGTATTCGGTGTTGGGTGTCGGAATCAGTTTGCGAAGCTGATTTTGTCCGCGATCCGAATTCCCGACGGTAAACACACCATGTCGAGGACCATATTGTCCGGTGAACACGACCGCCCGGCTTGGCGCACAATTTGCGGCGGGCGCGTAGGCGTCCGTAAACATCATGCCCTCCGCTGCTAACAGGTCGAGATTGGGGGTCTCGTAAAAAGTGCTTCCCATAAACCCGGTATCGCCCCAGCCGAGGTCATCGACGTTGATGAAAACGATATTGGGACGATTCGCTCCTTCCTGGGCGACTGCGGTTGAGGGAGCCAGTGCCGCGGTCAGACCGATCAAGGCGGTGGCGGCGACCCCCAGCATCGTTCTTGCATCCTTCGTTGCCAGCATAATAAGAAAGACTCCTTAAGTCCGTGGTAAAAACCGCACTTCTTGAAAGAAGGAACTCGTGGTTGACCGGCACGATTGCCGGGCTCTATTTTGCTGGAGAAAATGTGGTTGCAGCATCTTTCTGGCCTTATCATTCCTTGCCGGCCGATGCAAGGCAAAGAACGCGGCCATCACGTGTTGCCAGGAACAGGCAACCGTCGGCGGCGGCCATGCCGTCCCAGACGGGAGGACTTGGCAGAGCCGTGCGGGCATGCAAGTGGCCGTCGGCGGTCGAGACGGCCAACAGGATCGCCTCCGACTGACCGGCCAACGCGGCTTCCGACCCCAAGGCATCCTGCTCCGGCCCGGCCACGAACAGCACGTCGGCGGCTTGCAGCATGGCCCAGGCTTGCGTGGGAATCGGCCGCCACCAGCGGAAACCGACCGACGCCTCACCCCGCAGGCTGAGCTGCCGATATTCGACCACGGTGTGTCCCTCAGGCACGCCGGTTTCCTTCGGCGCGGCGAACAGGGCGAACTGCCCGCCCGGCCCGGGCCGAGGCCGCTCGTAGTGGTTCTGCCCATAGCCGTAAACCACCTGGTCGTCTTCCACAAGGATGCGACCCGACGGGTACAGCGTGCGGCTGAGTTGCATGCAGTAAAACGCGCCCTGGTGTAGTGAGGTATACCTTGGGGCGTAGCTCCACTGGAGCCGGTTGGTCGTGTCCCCGCTTAAGTAGCCGTCGGCGCCGTGCAGGTGGGCGATCGCCTCGTCCTGTCGATTGCCGTTCAGGTCGAATACCTGGTGCCGCAGGAAGACCGCCTCGCCGTTGCTGGACAGCACGTCGTTCAGGTACCCGTCGATGCCCTCCTCTCGCCCGGCATATGCATCAACGCCGTCGAATACTTGCGAGCCATCGGGCGCGCGGGAATCGAGGGTCTTGTGGAATCGCATTTCGCCCGTGTGCGGCTGTATCGCGACCAAGTGCAGCCCGCCGTCCAGGTACGAGGAGCGGCCGGCCACGGCGTACAGCAGGCCGTTGACAACCAGGACGCTGCCGTGGATCGGCCAGGTGGATTCCAGTTGTCCTTGCGAGACGATCCACCGCTCGTGCGGGGCGGCGCGGAATCGCCAGGCCAGGACGCCGTCGGCGGCGCGGAGGGCGTACACCCAGCCATCGCGGCAGCCGAACAGGGCGAGCCCTTCATAGATGGTCGGCGGCGAATCAACTCGCCCGCCGACGGTCTGCTCCCAGAGCACCCGGCCGTCGGCCGCGTCCAGCGCCACGACCCGGTGCGCATCGCTTTGGGCCAGGAACACACGGCCGCCGGCAATCACCGGTGCGGTGAGCGTGCCGCCCAAGCTCGTTTCCCAGACGGGTTGCAGCTTCGGGGTCAGCGCCGTGCCGGCCCGGCCCGACCGCGCAGGGTCGCGGCGATAGGTGGGCCAGTCGCTGGGCTGAACCGGAGCCTTGTCGGCCGAGGTTTGGCCAAAGGCCGGCCCGCGCTCTAGCCGACGATCGTCCAGGTCGGCCGCCGGCAGCTCAGACCGGGCGGATTTCAGCGCGAAGAAGCCCGGCAGCTTGGCCCGCACGTAACACGCACAGTCGTGTGGCGGCACGTACAACATGCCGTTGGCGGGCATGACGCCGTAGTGGCAGCTTCCGCGGATCCAGTGGTGCGACTGGACCTCGCCGCTGCTGGTATCGACGAACTCGATGCCCGTCCGGGCGGCGATGATCGTGCGGTCGGCGGCCTTCATCTGATGGCAGCGGTGGTGCTGGAAGATGAAGCCGTAGCCCTCGCGGATCGTGTCCTGAACGTCGCCCGTGCGAGGGTCGTAGCTGTTGAAGTAGAGACTGTCGGAGCGCGGCCTACCGGGCCCCCAGAGGTTCATGTCCTGGTCGGGGCCCCAAAGCAGCCCGCCGAAGCCGAACAGGTCGACCGGCACCGAATAATTCGAAGCCGGGTAATCCCCACGCCACAACTCCTGGCCATCGCTGGCCGAGACCACGTTGAGCTGCTTCCCGCCGGCGAAGGCCACGACGTCGCCGTAGATCATCAGCGTGGGGGCAAACTGCGGCGTGATCCAGATGGTCGACGGCTCGGCCCCGGGCCGGTCCGGATTGGCCACGTCTTGCCACGACACTTCCTGGCCCGTGGGCGCTGATGTCCATCGCGGCCGGCCCGTCGTCAGGTCGCGGCTTTCCAGACGCGTGCCGTCGTGGTACACCACCTGGCGGTCATCGGCCGCCAGGCACAGCGGCAGGATCACGTCGACGGCTTGCCGCCAGAGCACCTGTCCGGAATCGGCCTTCAGGGCCACCATGGCCTTCGGCTGCCGCAGGCCGCGCCGCACGTCGGCGGGCGTGTTCGGGTTGACCAACGCCACCAGCACGCCATCGGAAAGGATCATCTCCTCGGTGTGTTCGGTTTCCGGCAGCGTGCGGAGCACCTCGCCGGTTCCCGCGTCGAGCACGCTCACCGGAGCGAACTCCTCGAGCGTGGTGTACACGCGGTCGTCGTGGGCGATCAACTTCCGGTGCATCTGGACGGGGCCGACCTTCTTCCCGCCGAAAGCGCCACCCCACGTGGGCAACGGATGCCGCCAAAGCTGGATGCCGTTAAACGCGTCGCGAGCAATCAGAGCCCAGCTTCGCTCGCGGGCGGCGAAGTGCGAATCGTCCAGGATGTAGAAGATCCGCCCGCCGGCCGACACCATGCTGCTGGTCTTCACGCTCCGGTTCCACCGCGGCTCGGCGTACCATTGCAGGTAGCGCGGCGGGCCCACCCGCGTATCGCGGCTGGTGGGATTGCCCGTGGCGTCGTACCGGGCATGGGTCCAGTGGTCGATGTCGTCGGGCCACGGCTGGCGGTAGGTCGCCATTTCGCCGTCCCGGTTCACATGCGCCAGCCCGCCGGGCGCCAACACGCGGTCAAGCTCCTCGGGGGCCATCTCGACCTGTGCGTCCGAGAGAAGCAGCAGGTTGACCGAATGATCGGCGTAGGGCAGATGACGGCCGTCCCACACCACGGCCGTAGCCCGGCCGCACAGCCCGCGATTGCGCAAGTCGGCGCGAACGGCGTCGAGTCGGTCAGGGTCGCGCACCAGAGCGTGGACAAGGAAGCTGCCGCTGTCCGCCATCGAGGCAGCCAGCAGCCCGTCGTCACACCCGGCATGGACGATCAGACCGCCGCTCAGGCCGCTTTCGGCCAGAAGCTGCTCGATCCGACCGTCGGCCAGCCCGGCCGTATCCGCCATCGCGGGCAGGGCGGCCAGGAGAATCGCCACGGCCGACAGGATTTCGTACAGTCTTTCGTACAGTTTCACGGGTAACTCCTTGAGCATTCCGGGGGACAGGCTTCCAGCCTGATATTTCTCTCGACAGACACCAAGCACCTCCTGCCGTTCGCACTCTGGCGATTCCATCGTACCCCAAATGCAGTCCGGAGAACAGACCCGGCAGGAAATCCGGGGCCATTGCCGTTGACTGCCATCGTTCGGTCAGCGACCGGCCTGCGTGGTCGCAGTATCGGCCACACGACGCCCGCCTGCTTCTTGACGTTCCGTTTCCTGCCGTCTATCATCGATGGCTACAGAGTCTTCAGTCGTAGGATGCACGCACCGCGCTTCGTTTAACCGCGACCCAGCGGGGAGCGCCGGGCGTCGAGGCACAGTGAGTGCGTAGGCCGCACGCTCCCCGCTGGGTCGCGGTTAAACACCGTTCGAGAAGTAACTGTCCGATGTCCCCTCGCCCCTCCGGGGAGAGGGCAGGGTGAGGGGGCCGAAAGTCCGTCAGTTATTTCTCGAACGGTGTAAACAGTTTTGGTTGCGGCCGGAGGCCGCGTTAAGGAAAATCAGATTTCAACATCTTCCAACCCCAAATCCAATAGAACAGAAGAACAGATGAATCGCAGAACATTTCTCAGAGTGATCGGAGGCGTCGCCTTCACATCGGCCGTCGCACCACGTTATGTTTTTGGCGCCCTGGGATCGGGCTCGTCCGGCGTGCTGGTAGAGGCATGCTGTTTCGACGACCTCGGCGGCTGGGAAGTGGACACCCAGTTCTACCAGCAGATGGGCGGCAACTTCCTGCTCGCCCACGGCATGGGCGAACCGGTGGCCAACGCGAAGACGAAATTCAGGCTCCCCGCCGCGGGCAAATGGCGCACCTGGGTACGCACGCGCGACTGGTGCCCCGGCGATTGGGAAGCCCCCGGCCGCTTCAAGGTGAAGGTAGACGGCAACGACCTGGACCCCGTCTTCGGCACCGAACCCGGCTGGGCATGGCAGGCCGGTGGAGAAATCGAGCTTGAGGCCGGCGAGCACACACTCGAACTCGAAGACCTCACCGGCTTCGACGGCCGCTGCGATGCCGTGTTTTTCACCCGGGAGGAAAACCCGGAACTACCGAACGATAGCCTCGCCGAACTCGCGGCATGGAAAGACCGCGTCACCGGCCGCGCCGAACTCGATATCGAGGAAGACACCTACGACGTCGTCATCATCGGCGGAGGCATGACCGGATGCGCCGCCGCCCTCGCCGCACGCAGCCAGGGGCTCAAAGTGGCCCTGGTGCAGGACCGCCCGGTCTTCGGCGGCTGCACCAGCGAGGAAATCCGCGTCCACACGCTCGGCGTCCGCGGCAAAAGCAGGGACATCATCTCCAAAATCGACACCACCATCTGGTATCCGAACGGCGACGAAAAAGCGAAGGAGGACCAGGTGAAACGCGAGCGGTCGATGGACGAATCCGGCGCGGAACTTTTCCGCAGCCACATCGCCATCGGCCTTGGCAAGGACGGCGACCGCATCACAAGCGTCGAGGCCCGCGAGGTGCGCACCGGGAAAATCCGCCGTTTCCTCGCACCCGTCTTCATCGACGCGACGGGCGACGCCTGGCTCGGATACTGGGCCGGCGCGGACTACCGCTACGGCCGCGAATCGCGCGATGAATTCGGCGAAGGCTGGGACCGCTATGGCGAACGCTGGAGCCCGAAAGAGCCGGACAACAAAATCCTCGGCACCAGCGTGATTTGGAACTCCGAGCAAACCAACACCCCGTCGCGTTTCCCCGAAGTGCCGTGGGCCATGCCCGTCGCCAAAGACCACGAGGCGATCAATGGCGATTGGTATTGGGAGTATTCCGCCGACCACCTCCACCAGGTGGACGACGCCGAGCAGATCCGCGACCACCTGCTGCGGGCCATTTTCGGCGCGTTTTCCAACGCCAAACGCCACCCGAAAAACGCCAACGTCAAGCTCAAGTGGGTCGCCTTCGTCGGTGGCAAACGCGAGTCGCGCCGACTGATGGGCGACTACATCTACACCATGAAGGACGCCACCGAGCACCGCGAGTTCGCCGATACCGTGGTCGAGGAAACCCGTGCGCTCGACGGCCACTACCAGCGTGCCGACACCGGATCGCCCTACGATTTCCTCTCCCACGCGATGTTCCTCCGCCTGGACGCCCCCTACTTCATCCCGTTCCGCTGCTTCTACTCGCGCAGCATCGCGAACCTGATGATGGCCGGGCGGTCCTTCAGTTGCTCGCACGTCGGCCTGTCCGGCCCGCGCGTCATGCGCACCTGCGCCCAGATGGGCGTGGCCACCGGATATGCCGCCGTGGTCTGCAAAAGACACGGCGCGCTGCCGCGCGAAGTGGGCGAGAAACACATCGCCGAACTCAGGAAACTCATCGGCTACGAGGCATGATACGTCACTGGGTCAACTTCGGTCAGCCCTCGCTCCTCTATACCGCTTTCATCCAACCCGGAAGACGCAACCCGTACGCCCTGCTGCTGGCGAAAACCGGTCCGGCCGGGCCATGAAGACTATGTGTATTTGGGGTCAGAGCGTTGCATTTGGGGTCAGAGCTTCATTAGCCATTAGTAAGCCGTCTTGCCAAGTCTTGTACCGTTTTCCCACAGCGGGAACTGGCGGCCATCGATTCGTCGAATCGCTTGGCCTACGCCACCAGCACTCGAATAGCCCAACGCGGCAGCCACAACCTCTCGAATGGTCTCCAAGGATGGCCCGCCTCCGACAAGCACACCGCGAAAAGCTCGCGAAAGCGGTGAAGCCAGTTCTTACCCGATCCCCGCGGAGAGGAACGGACGGTAGGCCGCTCGCGTCTTCTTCTGATCCCGCCCGAATTCCCCAAGCACCTTTTCGTAGGTTGTCCGGGCGAAAATGCCCAGTCAACGCTAATGGCTAATGAAGCTCTGACACCAAACACATGCTTCGGGTGCGGTGGTCGGCGATCGCCATCGAACCAGACCAGTTTGACGGGGCCACGGCCGCCTTTGGCTGCAAATTCAAACGTGATGGCGGTTCCCGGCGGGTAGCCGTCCGCATGTTCCACCGGGTCATACCCATCCGCCTCGGCCTGGACCGATTGCGGTGAGCCCAGATCCAACGCCCAGAACACCGGGTCGACCACGTGGCAGCTCCAATCCCCGGGACATCTGGTCGTTCGTCGCGTTTCGGAAGATTCCGGATCTGGCTATACACGTCCCGGTAAGCATCGCAACATGCGTGGACTTCTTGGACTTGACCGATCGCTCCGTCCCAG
>REEF01000533.1 GCA_007695205.1 Planctomycetaceae bacterium | reverse complement strand
ATTTCACCAACTCGACCGGTGACCGGCTGTACAAGCTGCCTTACAAGATGGACGGTGATTACGCCGAACCGAGGCTCCTCGACCCGCCCGTACCTCCGCCGCCCGAGGAAACCTGGCCGAACGAAACCCCGTAATGCCCAGGTGAAAACACAGAGAAAGGTGACCTTTGGACGCGATCTACAATTACGTCCGTTTCCTCGGCTATTGCTAAGAGGCGGTAACAAAACTGGCCTGGGAGACCTACGGTCGGCGGTTTCGGCGGGGTCAGAGACCCGCGCCGAACAGTTTTGTTACCGCCTCTAAGGAACGCAGGCGGCGGTCCAGGTTTTCTTTTCCGTAGGAGATCGCCAACCCGACC
This sequence comes from Planctomycetaceae bacterium, assembly GCA_007695205.1. Classification (GTDB taxonomy): domain Bacteria; phylum Planctomycetota; class Planctomycetia; order Pirellulales; family Pirellulaceae; genus SKKK01. The sequence continues at coordinate 9,549 of REEF01000533.1, read as the reverse complement.
TCGACCGCCCATAACTCGCATGGTCCCACGCGTTGGATTTCCAGCTTGACCAAATCCTTGCAGGTGCACAGAACCGTGTCCACGCCGGGCATGGTCTCCGCCCAACGCGCCAGTCGCGCGACCTCGGCGTCCGGATAGGCGTAGTGATCGGGTAGTGCTCGGAACCCGATCACCTGACAACTCAACGTTTGCAGCGTGTGGAGGAATCCCTGGGGGTTACCGATCCCGCAGAACGCCGCCACGGGTCGGCCTTGCAGATAATCCAGCGATCGTCGTTGCCCATCGGCGGCGATCAAGCCGGTCGGCTGGTGGACGACTTCGATCCAATCCGCCGCTGGGGCCAACCGTCTCGCGCGGTCTCGCAACGCGGATCGCTGTTCGGCCGAAATGGCATCGGCACGAGACAGAGCGACCACATCGGCTCGAGCCAATCCCGACACGGGTTCGCGCAGGGTACCGCGAGGCAGGACGTGGTCCCAGCCGAACGGTTCCAGCGCGTCCAACAGCACCACATCCAGATCTCGGTGGATGCGGCGGTGTTGAAATCCGTCGTCCAGCACGATGATGTCACAACCCTCACGGCGGATCGCCTGGTGAGCGGCAGCGACTCGATCGCGATGCTGCACGTGCACCAGACCCGGAATCCGGGCTGCCATTTCCATCGCCTCGTCGTTCGGTTGGCCGTCGCGAGCCTTGTAGCCGCGGCTGACCACCGCCGCCGCGCGACCGTGTTGGCGGCACCACCGGATCAGCCACAGGACCAGCGGTGTTTTTCCGGTCCCGCCGACCGTCAGGTTCCCGACGCTGATCACCACCGCCGGCACTCGGTGGCTGGTCAACAGGCCTCGGTCGTAAAGCCGATTTCGGCAGTAGGTGACCAACCAATAGGGGATCGCCAGCAATCGCAGCGTGGTGCGCATCAAGGCGGCAACCACGCCGGTTCGCTGGCCGCTGACCAATTCGCGAAACGGGGAAGGATTTTCCAAGCTCACGCTCCTCGAATCGATCGTCGATCTCCGTTGGCGTGCGGGGCAACGTCTGCCTGCGTCGTGTTACATCCGAGCGCAGATCGCGTCGGCCATCTCTTGCGTGCCCACTGCGGTCGGATCATCTCGATGCGGTTTCATATCGTAGGTCACGTCCTTCCCCTCGGCGATCACGGCCGCCACCGCTCGTTCCAGACGATCGGCCGCCTCCGTCTCGCCCAAATGTTTCAGCATCAGCATGCCGGACAGGATCAGCGCGGTGGGATTCACCTTGTTCTGGCCCTTGTACTTGGGTGCGCTGCCGTGCGTCGCTTCGAAGACGGCCCCCCCGGGACCGATATTCGCGCCCGGTGCGACCCCCAAACCGCCGACCAGTCCTGCGCCCAGATCGCTGACGATATCGCCGTACAGGTTGGCCATGACCAGCACATCGTACAATTCGGGCTTTTGCGTCAACTGCATGCACATGTTATCCACGATGCGCTCTTCGAACTCGATCTCCGGATACTGCTCGGCCACTTTCGTCGCCGTCGCCAGGAATAACCCGTCCGAGTATTTCATGATGTTCGCTTTGTGGACTGCCGTGACCTTTCGGCGGCCGTTTTTTCGAGCGTAATCAAAGGCGCACTGGACGATTCGTTCTGTCCCGGAGATGCTGATCGGTTTGATCGACACGCCCGTTTCGGCTCCGCTGGTCTTGATCTTGCGGTCCGATGGCAACGAGTTGACGAAATCGATCAACTGGCTCGTCTCTTCTCGTCCTGCCTCGAATTCGACCCCGGCGTACAGGTCCTCGGTGTTCTCCCGAACGATCACGATATCGACGCCCACTTCACTGAAGAACGAGCGGACTCCCGGGTAGTACTTGCAGGGTCGGATACAGGCGAACAGCCCCAGTTCTTGGCGTAGGTACACGTTGATACTGCGGAATCCCGTGCCGACCGGGGTCGTGATGGGTGCCTTCAGCGCACATCCGGTCCGACGGACACTTTCCATGACCGAATCGGGGATCGGCGTACCGGTCCGCTCCATCACATCGATACCGGCCTCCTGGACATCCCAATGGATGGCAATGCCCGTGGCATCGACACACTTACGAGCCGCTTCGGCCAATTCCGGTCCGACGCCATCGCCGGTGATCAGGGTGACTTCATGAGCCATGTTCATTCGCTCCTGTTATTTCGAATCCGATGAGAGGGAAGTTTTCGGACAAGCGACCAGCACTGCCCCGGTCCGAACCAAGCCGCCCATTATCGCCACTGGCGACAGATGTTCAAGGACGGGTAAACGGGCGGTGAGACCAGATGACATCCGGCCGTCGATTTGGTAGGATCAGGGGACTGATCCCGGGCAATCACGAGATGACGTTACTGCTAAATGGATCGTTTTGGTCGACGAGGTTGAATTCCCAAGAGTTTTTTTGCAGCTAGGGCCGTCATGACGAATCCGACCGAAGAGAGTGTCACCACGTTCTTCGCTCCGGCGGGCCGTAGCGATCCTGCGGAATTACAGCGGCAGCAGGCATCATGGATCGGTGTCCCGTTGCTCCAGCCGATGATCGACGCCATGTCGGACGTGGTTTTGATCCTGAACCAGAACCGGCAGGTGATCGGCGCGAATCGGCGTTTGCTGGAGCTGTTGGACTGCCAGATCCGTGATGTGTTGGGAAAACGGCCGGGCGAGTTGGTTGGTTGCCGCAATGCGGACGTGGGACCGGACGGGTGCGGCAGTGCTCACGAATGCGTGACGTGCGGCGCGGTCGAGGCGGTGTTGCAGAGCCAGCGGAGCGAGGATCGGGTGTCTCGCGAGTGCCGGATCACGCTGAAGGAACCGGTGGGCGACGCCTTGGACTTGCTGGTCAGCGCCACCGCGGTCGATGTGGATGGTCAGCGCTACACGATCGGGGTGCTGAAGGATATCAGCGACCAGAAACGGCTGGCCGTGCTGGCTCGGATGTTCTTTCACGACGTGATGAATACGGCCGGCGGCATCCAGGGCTATGCCCAATTGATCCGAGAAAGCCTGCCGCAGGACTCCCCGGAAGGTGAGGAGATGGCGGAACTGACCGAGCTGGCCGAACAACTGATCGAGGAAATTCGGGCTCAGCGGGATCTGACCTATGCCGAAACGGGCGATCTGGAACCTGAATTCGAGGCGATTGACGCGGTCGAGTTATTGTATCGGCAACAGCATCTGTTAGCCAAGCACCCGGTCGCGGTCGGTCGGCGGATCGATGTGATCGTCACGCCGGGCGTCACCCTGGTGACCGACCCGCGACTGCTGGGGCGGGTGTTGAGCAACATGATCAAGAATGCCTTGGAGGCGGCCCGTACCGGCCAGGTCGTCACGGTCCGCTGCGATTCGGTGGACTCGGACCTGGAATTCCACGTGCACAATCCGCAGGTCATGTCCCGCGAGGTGCAGATGCAGATCTTTCAACGCTCGTTCAGCACCAAGTCGGGCAGCGGACGTGGGATCGGCACCCACAGCATCAAGCTGCTGGGCGAGCGGTACTTGGGCGGAACCGTTCGCTTTGTCAGTTGCGATGGCCACGGCACCACGTTTTCCATCCGACTGCCTCGATCGCCCGCGCTGACACCGCGATCGGTGACAATACAGAGTGGTCATGAGCAGCCTGGTCGTGAGCCAAGTGCTGTGGTTCTTTCGCTTCGGGAGAAACAAACATGAAGAGACGCGAATTCCTGCAACGAACCGGTGCGGTGGTGGCGGGCGGCACAGCCGCCTGGTCGGCATCGAGTGGCGATCTGTCAGCAGCGACCGACGCGGATAACGATCGACAACGGGTGCTGGTCACCGGCGCTGAAAACGAGCTGGCGCGACGAATCGCCGCCGCGCTGGCGGACGCTTGGACGGTACAAACGACTTCTACCGAGCAGGTCGATACGGATCTGCCGTTTACGTTGTGTTCGCTGGAGTCAGACGCCGAGATCCAGCCGTTGCTGCAGGGTGTCACTGCGATCGTGCATGCCGGTTGTGCGGCATCGGCAGATCAGGAACGAGCCCAGACCGGCCAGGCCACTCGTCGGACCTATCATCTGCTGCAAGGTGCCGTCGCCGCCGGAGTCCGTCGTGTGGTTTTTCTCAGCTCGCTGGACCTGATGGACAACGTTGACAGCCAATATTTGGTGGACGAGGATTTCCGGCCTCAGGCGATGACGGGTACCGGGCAACTGGTACGGCAGTTGGAGGAAGTCTGCTGTCGGGAATTCGCTCGCAGCAGGCGTCTGCAGATCGTCGTGTTGCGTTTGGCTGCCCTGATTCATCAGGACGCGTTGGCACCGATGGAGAACGGCTCGCCCTTCGTGACGGCCAGCGATGCGATCGCGGCGGTGCGACTTGCGTTGGAAACTGAGCAGATTTCCGATGGTCGAGGCATCGAGACTTGGTCGGTTTTTCACATCCTATCGGACCCAGACCAGACACGTTTCCCCATCCATCGAGCGAAACGCTTGCTGGGCTACGCGCCACAGTCGTAAACCGAGCGTCCCATGCTCTGTCAGAAGAGGGGGCCGACCTGGGGTGTTCAATTTGCGTGTGTCAAGGCCAATGGCTTTGATCCCGTTCTTGTTCCTACTTCGCGGCGAACGATGGCCGAATCCTGGCAACAGCATGGCGAAACAGCCGGTCTGCCGGACATCAGTCCCCCCCCTTTCTGGCCGATTGTCCGACAGGTTCTCGTGTCGGTTTTTGGATGACGGATTTGACGCTGTCGGTTACGGCATGGTAAAATAGTACGAAAAGGGAATCTGGGGACTGGCAGGGCGCGGCGAGCCAGCACGTACAAGTATGGAAAGAAACCAGAAGTGATGCCATCTTGGTCACGAATCCGACGCTGGGGTTCGCTGTTGGTCGTTCTGTTGGTCACCGCTGCCATCCTGGTGGCGGCGACCGTGCATTATGGAACGCTGATCGGCGACAATGACGCGTCATCCGATGCTCCGCCACGACGTCGTCCCGAGGTAATCGTCAGTGTGTCGACGGTTCAGACGATGGATCTGCAGGAGACCCTGGATGGCGTCGGCACACTGGAAGCCTGGGCGACTGTAGAGATTTCGCCGGAGATCACTGGTCGGATCACCGCCATCCGTTTCGAGGAGGGGGCGTTCGTCGAGGAAGGGACGGTCCTTTTCGAGCTGGATGACGATCGCTTGCGGCACCAGCGCGCTTCCAGGAAGGCGGCGATTCGAGCCGTCGATGCGAATGTGGCGAACTCGCGACGCATCTACGAACGTCGCTTGCAGTTGCGAGCGCGCGGAGTTTTGACCGAGGAAGAAACCGAAGAGGCGGAAGCCGATCTGGAAATGTTGCTGGCCGACAAAGAGCGATTGGAGGCCGATTTGTCGTTGATCGAGCGGGAATTGCAGGACACGAAGATCCTGGCGCCGATGACCGGCGTCGTGTCGCACCGCCAGGTGGATCGGGGCGCGCACGTGACGATCGGTCGGACGTTGGCTCACTTCTATCAAATCGATCCTTTGGAGATGAGCTTTTACCTGCCGGAGCGTCATTTGGGCCGAGTCCGCACGGGTCAGCCGGTAGCGGTGAGCGTGGCGGCTTATCCGGACCGCGAATTCCAGGGGGTGGTCGAGTTCATCAGTCCCGCGGTCGATGCATCGACTCGCCAGTTCCTGGTCAAAGCGGTGATCCCAAACGAGCAGCAGGAGCTGAAGCCCGGGTTGTTCGCCGTGGCGAGGGTTACGGTGGGCGAGCGTCCCGATCGGCCGGTGATTCCCGAAGAGTCCCTGGTGGCCACACGCCGCGGTTACATGGTCTTCGTCGTCGAAGACGGGGTGGCCGTATCGCGCGAGGTGACGACCGGTCTGCGGCTGGAAGGGATGGTCGAGATCGTTGAAGGACTGGCGGAGGGCGAGCAGATCGTCCGGGAAGGACACTTGCGATTGAGCGGGGGCGACGCGGTGCAAGCCGAGGAGGATGAATGAACCGTCACCAAGAGCGGGGCAATCGGTTGACCGCGGCAACTGCCGATAAGGAACGAACACGTTGATCTGGAATTTTTGCATCCGTCGTCCCGTGATGACGATTGTGGTCTTCCTGGTGCTGGCCATCTTCGGCGGCTACGGGTACGTCGGGATGCCGGTCCAGCAGGATCCGGACGTCGAGTTTCCGATCGTCAGTGTCAATGTCGTGCTGGCGGGTGCCGCGCCGGGGGTGATCGAATCGGAGATCATCGACCCGCTGGAAGCTGAGATCAACACGATCGAAGGCCTGCGAACAATGGCCTCGACGGCTCAGGAGCAGGTCGGCACGATCATGGCTGAATTCGAACTGTGGCGGAACATCGATGTGGCAGCGCAGGACGTGCGAGACGCGGTCGAGCGTGCCAGGCGACTGTTGCCCGACGACATCGAATCGCCCATCGTACGCAAGATCGAACTGGGCGCTCAGGCGATCATGTGGATCACGTTGACCGGCGACCAGCGATGGGACGCGGTCCGCATGACCGAGTACGCAGAGAGTGTCCTCAAGCAGCGACTGGAAACGCTCCGCGGTGTCGGGCAGATCCGCGTCGGGGGCCGCCGCAAGTACGCGGTGCGAGTCCGCCTGGATTCGGCCCGTCTGGCGGCCCATCAGTTGTCCGTCCAGGACGTGGTACACACGGTGCAAGTGAACAATGCCGATATCCCTTCCGGACGGGTCGAGGGGGGGAAACGAGAGTTCTTGATCCAGACCCGAGGCCAGTTCTCGGAAGCCGAACCGATGAACCAGTTGGTCGTCGCGTATCGTAACGGCGCACCGATCCGGATCCGGGACGTGGGCGAGGTGGTCGATGGCGTCGAGGACGATCGGCAACTGGCTCGATTCGCTGGCGAAACAGCGGTGGGGCTGGGGGTGATCAAGCAAGCGGATGCCAACACGGTCGAGCTGGCCAAATCGCTGCGCCGCCAGATGGAACAGATCTCGCAGGATTTCCCGCCCGGCTTGAGGTACACCATCGCGACCGACAACTCGGAGCATATCCAGGAGAGTATCCGGGACCTGTGGCTGACGATTTTCATGGCCACCGGACTGGTCATGTTCGTCGTGCTGGCTTTCCTGCGCAGCGCTCGTGGCACGATCATCGCGCTGCTGGCGATCCCTACCTCGCTGCTGATCGGATTGGCCGGCATCAGCGTGCTGGGGTTCAGCATCAACGTGTTGACCATGCTGGGGCTGATCTTGGTGATCGGGATTGTGATCGACGACGCCATCGTGGTGCTCGAACGGTGCTACTTGCACATGGAGGGGGGCGCCGAGGCGGAGCCGGCGGCTCGTGTCGGGACCACCGAGGTGGCTTTTCCGGCGGTGGCCAACACGCTGGCTCTGGGCGCGGTGTTCATCCCGGTGGCCTTTACCGGCGGGTTGATCGGCCGCTTTTTCTTGGAATTCGGCCTGACCGTGGCGATCACCGTCTTCGCCTCGACGTTCGTCGCGCTGACCTTGACGCCCATGTTGTGTTCTCGCTTGCTGCGAGTGCCCGAGCGGCACGGCCGTTTGTTCCGTCTGTCTGAGAAGATGTTCCATGGGATCGAATGGGTGTATCGGGTGATGTTGGCCGGCGCCTTCCGCGCTCGATGGCTCACGCTGCTGCTGGGCGTCGCTGCGTTCGCGGTCGGAATGCTGGCGCTGGCAAATATCGACCGCGAGTTCGCTGCCGACGAGGATCGCAATAGCTTTATGCTGATCTTTGAAACGCCGCAGGGAACCACGCTGACCGAAACCGATGCCTTCGCTCGCCGTATCGAACAGGTCCTGGCCGAAACACCCGAGGTGCGTCATCAGTTCTTGGTGCTGGGGCTATCGCGGGGCGGAGGGCCCGGGCAACCGAATTCCGGCATGGCCTTTGTGCGGCTGACTCCGCGACAGCAGCGCGAGCGGCATCAGGTCGAGGTGATGCAGGATTTGCGGATTCGGCTGAATAGGATTCCGGCGGGCCGTGCGTTTGTGACCGAATTGCAACCGGGCGGCGTCGGCGGATCGCCGGTCGAAGTGGTCCTGCAACATTCGGACCTGGAGACCTTGGCCCGCCAGCAGGAGGTCGTCATGGATTGGATGTTCGCGCAGCCGGAATGGTTTGTGGGCGTGCGGACCAATCTGGAACTGAACAATCCGCAGGTCGACGTCCAGATCCACCGCGATAAGGCATCGCAGATGAATATCTCGGTGGCCGATATTTCCAACACCATGCGGTTCTTGTTCGGCAATCCCACCATCTCTCACATCGAACGCGATGCCGAGCGATATGACGTGATCAGCGAATCGGCGGGACGCGGCACGATGAATCCGGCCAATCTTCGCGATATCTACATCCGCGGACCCGACAATGCGCTCGTCTCGCTGGACAATCTGGTCGATCTGCACGAGACCATCGGCCCCAGTCAGATCCATCGCCACAATCGCATCCGATCCGCGTCGATCTCCTCACAGGTGCCGCCAGGGGTAGCGATGGGCCAAGCGGTCGGTCGACTGGAGGAATACCTGCAGCGCGAACTGCCACCGGGAGCCCAGTACGAGTTGACTGGACTGTCGCAGATCTTCGAAGAATCGTTCTACTACCTTTCCATCACCGTGATCTTTTCCGTCATCTTCATCTACCTGGTGCTGGCGGCTCAGTTCGAATCGTTCATCCATCCGTTGACGATCATGGCCGCCTTGCCGCTGGCCACGATCGGTGCGTTCGGCGGGCTGTGGCTGCTCGATCTGTCGTTCAACGTCTACGCCTTCATCGGACTGATCATGCTGTTGGGATTGGTTACCAAGAACTCGATCCTGGTGGTCGATTACGCCAACGTGCTGGTGGCTCGAGGCCGGGATCCCCTGACCGCGGCTAAGGAGTCGGCAGCGGTCCGGTTCCGACCGGTGCTGATGACCGCCTTCTCCTCGATCCTGGGCATGATGCCCATCGCCACGGGATTCGGTGCGGGAGGCGAAGCGCGGATGCCGCTGGGCGTCGCGGTTGCCGGGGGCATGTTGACCTCGACCGCCTTGACCCTGCTGGTGATTCCCGTCATCTACACTCTGGTCGCCCAACTGCAGGCGTTGCTGGTCGGGGGCCGAGCCAAACATCCCAGTCTGGCTGAGCCAGGTGCCGCCGTTGCGGAGTCCGACGCCTGATGAAATTGGTCATCATCACTTTCCATTTCGAGTACACGGATATCATCGAGGCGATGCTCGAACGGTTGGGGGTCGTCGATTACACTCGCTTCCCGATGCTGGAAGGCAGAGACTCCGACGGGAAGCATTTCGGTACCCAAGTCTTTCCGGGAAACAGCAGCGTGGTGCATGCCCAGGTCCCCGAGCAGCTGTTGGACAAACTGTTCGATCAACTCACCCGCTTTCGCGAATCAAAGCCTGCCCATCATCACTTGCAGGCGATGGTCGTGCCCATCGAACGCTTGCTGTGATCCATCATGATCGCCGAGTAGCTGTTTTGCGGTAAGCACCCGGCCAGGTGTTCCTTGGTGAAATAACTGCCCGGGTGCTTACACAGTCTGGATCAGTGTCAACCGCAAGAGATCCAAGGCCAATTTAATCGAGCGATGTT
>REEF01000753.1 GCA_007695205.1 Planctomycetaceae bacterium | reverse complement strand
GCTAGCTTGGTGAACGAGGACCAACATCAGGGGAGCATCTCGGATTTGTGGCGGGCCTTGAGCGAGGAACCCGAAAACGGAACCTTCCATTTGCTTGCTTCTCAAGCCGCAATTGCACTTGGTGACTTTGGTGCCGCCTCGATTCTGCTGCGACATGGCATGACGCTGTCTTCCCCCGAGCAGTGGGGCGATCCGTTCTCCGGACAGTGGGTCGATCTTCGAGCAAGTCCCAGGTATCTGAACCAGATTGGGACGCTTCGTGCTTTTCTGGCTGAGAGGCCCGGTGCCACCTACGCCAGGTTTTTGCTTGCTTATCATTGGGCGTATACGGGGCGTATGGGACAAGCGGTTCAAGAACTCGAACGGGTTCTAGAGATTGACCAACGAGACGTACAGGCCTGGGAGCTCTTGCGAATCACCGAGTCGAGGCTCGAGTTTATTCCGGCTCCCTTGGATTAGAAATTGCAACCTATATAAGAACGGCTTGCCGGTCTGGCCTGATTCGGTCTGTCGGAATCGGAATTTCTTTCCGATCCGATGGGGAAAAATCTTCCCAGTGTTCCCGCCGACACGAGGTTGCTCCGGCGAAGTCGGCGAAATCCCAGGTCTTGGTGCCAAAGGGTTTAGGACGATTCCTCGGTACACACCGCTCTTTGGCACAGGACTTGCACCCTGGGTGTCTTGCCTTCGGATTCTTCACGCCAATCATCCCCGCCCGGACCACCTCGCCTTGACCATGCTTGAAATCATTTCGTCCGCTCCCGATGTCGAAGCTGTCGCTGGTCTCGGCCCGCACCCATCGTCGCCCGTGCTGAATCAAAACAGCGAGCATGACTGTTGTTGGTCCGATGTCTTTTTGGGAATCGAGTCGGAGGCCGTTCAGGCAGATCAAATGGCCCTGCTGCCGTCGCTCGATCGCCAAGTACCCGAAGCGTGTACCGCGTCAGCAGAAGCACGACGAGACGACGTTCTGTCGCTGTTGGTTGTCCGTCGAGCGTCGGAAACCGACGACGAAACGAAGATCGCTGGGTTCATGCCGGAGCCACCTGCTGCCGGTCTGCTGGAATCGCTGAAAGGCACGGCACCCAGGATCAGATCGACGAAATTCGAATCGAGCCATTCCGAGGTAACACCGAGTCTACGCATGGTGTCGGCGCTGCCATCCCAAGGCTCCACGCATGCCGGTCCCATCATTTCAGTTCCAGATGAACCGGGAACACCTATTGCTCCCGATGTGGCCGCCGGCCTCCCTGCCATCGAAGCGGGCCTTGCGTCCAGCATTCTGGAACCTCCTGCTACCGGTGTGTTGGAATCGTTAAAAGGCACAACATCCGGAACGGGATCGGCAGAAGTCGGACCGATGCATTCCGAGCCGATGACGAGTCCCGTCATCGGCTCGGAACATCCGTTTCCGGATCATTCATCCTCCGAACCTCGTAGCGGCGATGCTTCCGGCTCTCGTCCATCGCAACCTGCCGGCGCAATGGCCGCAAGCAGGTTGGGCGAGACGCTGGCCTCGCAAATCCACTCGCGGTTCACAAACGACGTTACCCGGGACGTCCTCCGTTTCGAAGCGGATCTGGATCCTCCGACGTTGGGGCGGATTCGCGTCGAACTCTCGTGGGATTCGGGTCGGATGCTGGGACGGTTGGTGGTTTTCACCGAGGCAGCAAGACAGGCCATCGAACACCAGCTTCCCGCTTTGCAGCACGAACTGAACAAGATCGGCATCCCTGCCGGCCAGATCGACGTGACCCCGCAGCACCATGCCGGCCAGGAAGAAAACGACCGGCGCGACACCTGGCAGGACCCTTCGGCCTCACCGGCCCGGACGCGGGTCCGAACAAGGGTCGCAACGGCGAACCCGCTCGCCCAACGCGTCGGACGAATCGATTTATGGGCCTGAAACACCAAACCTGAGAGATATAGGGAAAGGCGATCATGAATACGGCCGCAGTGACCTCGCAGGAGAGTCGAGATCAATTCCTTCATTTGCTGGTGACGCAATTGCGTCATCAAGATCCGATCGAACCTGTCAAACAGGAAAACTTTCTTCAGCAATTGGCCCAGTTCTCCACCTTGGAGGGCATCGAAAACCTGAACGTGCGGTTCGACGATATGCTCCGACTTCAGCAATTTACTCAGGGAGCCAGCCTGATCGGCGCTTCCGTCTCGTACAACATCGAAGAAGACCAGACACACCAACAGGGGCGCGTCGAGAGCCTGAACCTCGAAAACGGGCGTTTGGCCCTGCTGGTCGAGGGAAGATCGGTGCCTCTGGAGGCGCTGCGCAGCGTCTTTGCTTGAGTAAACCCGAGGGGGTCGGGAGTCGTTTTCGGCCAACGAGGAACCACCTGGGAAGCCGCTTATCCGAACACGACTCCCGACCCCCGTTTCCACCGCTGCACTCTTACCAATCCTCCGTTTCAGAAGGAACAATAACATGGCAAGTTCACTATACACGGGCGTTTCCGGCCTGGTGGCCCATCAGAGGATGCTGGACGTCGTCGGCAACAACCTGGCGAATCTGAACACGATCGGATACAAGTCCGGGAGAGTCGTCTTTGCGGATTTGCTGAGCACGACGATCCAATATCCGCGGGATGGAAGTGACAACAACATCGGTGGCACCAATCCTATCCAGATCGGCTCGGGAGTCAGGGTCGCTCAGACCGCCAAATCGTTCGCTCAAGGCAACCTGGAGCAAACCGGCAATACCTTTGATTTCGCTATCCAAGGCGAGGGGTTTTTCGTCGTCAATGACGGGAATATCAATCTGTTCACGCGTGCAGGAGCTTTCGCCGTCGATTCCCACGGAACGTTGGTCGATCCTGCCACCGGCTATCGCGTTCAGCGATTCGGTACGCTCGGCGAACCGACGCCGACCGCTCATGGTTTTCAAGTGCCGGGCGACAGCGCGATCCGAATCCCCTTCGGTGAGAGCATCCCGGGCGAACCGTCCCACAAGCTGGAATTGAAAGGCAATCTGAACGGTCGAGGACTCCCGGGGCAGGTAGCCATTCTCACCAGCGATGCTCCGTTTCAGGTCGGCGGAGCATCTGCCGCTTCGCACCACCTGCTGAACGAGCTGGATTCCAATCTGGCTCCCTACGCCAGCGGGGATGCGATCGAACTGCTTGGAACGGATGCGGATGGAACGGCAGTCCGGACAACCATCGCAGTCGACCACACCACCACCCTCGGCGATCTGTTCGACGCGATCCAATCCGCCTTCCAAGACACGACCGTTTCACTCTTGCCCGACGGCACGCTCGAATTCCGGGCCGACCGTCCGGGTGACTCGCCGATCTCGCTGCAGTTGTCGGACAGCGCCGGCAATACGGGAAGCTCCGACTTCGCCACCCACAACATGGTGATCGCCCAGCGGGGTGCGGACGGCAGCACCGTGGGCAGTGCGATCGAGGTGTTCGACGTCCGTGGCGGCGCCCACGCGATCCATTTGGAGTTCAGCAAAGCAGGGACCAATACCTGGAATCTCAACGCGACGCTCCAGCCGGACTCGGGGGTCGTGCTGGACGGGAGCGTGACGGGGATTCAGTTCCACGACGATGGCACGTTCCATCAGATCGAGGGCTTGGGGCTGGGGGAAGCGCAACTGACGTTTCAATTCGATGGCTTCTCCGAGCCTCAAACCATCTCGATCTACCTCGAAGACCTAAGCCAATTCGCTGCCGATTCCGCCATCAGCATCCGTCAGGATGGTTTCTCGTCCGGTTCCCTGATCTCTGCGAACGTGAACGCGGAAGGGGTCTTGATGGGCGTGGCGACCAATGGGCGTGAAATCCCTCTCGCCCAACTGGCGCTCGCAAGTTTCACCAATCCGCAAGGGTTGATTGCCACGACCGACAACTACTACCGCGAATCCATGAATACGGGTCCCGCCAGTTACGGCGGCGCCCTTTCCGGTGGAAGAGGGGCGATCCGAGCGGGGCAATTGGAGCAATCCAACGTCGATCTCGCGTACGAGTTCACCCGGCTGATCGTGGCCCAGAAAGGCTTCTCTGCCAACGCCCGCACCATCAGCACATCGGACCGCATGCTGGAGGAACTGGTGAATCTGATCCGCTAAGAAGGCGGTATGAATAGCAGACCCGCCAGTTCCGTGGCCACGAAACGTTCATACCAGGAGGGCGTCTTGAGAATCATCTGGGCGTCCCCCAGCCGATGGGAGGCTTGGTTGTGCTGTGCGTACGCAATCGCCCGGCTGGCCACCGCGGCGTCCTGCGCGTCCCATTGGCCATCGACGGAAGCCAACGTCATGCCGTTGTAGGTGCAGACCAGATGCACCACGACGCTGATCCGTGGAAGGCCGTAGACGTTGTAGTCCCGCAGCGAACTGAACACCACGCCGTCGACGGCGAAATGCCGCGCGAGATCTGCCAACAGTTCCGCGGTAGGGATGCCGCGAAGCAGCGAGTCGTCGCGCCAGCATGTGAAGTAATCTCCGGGTGGGCAGAGCACCTCGAAGCGTCCCGTCTTCTGCAACTCCGCTGCCATTGCCTGGCGGACTCGTTCCGCAGCGACGAGATCCTGCGGCGGGTGTTCCATCGGTAAGACAACAACGCGACGGACTTCGTTCAGGGCAAAGTCGGGGGCGCGATACCACGAGGCGGTTGGAGGGGACGGCAGGATCTCCGGGGCGCGGGCGCATCCGGCGACGGCCAGTAGCGCCGCGACGGCCAACCCCACCCCGCGCGCTGCTCGGTTCGAGAGAGCCTGCCGACTTGGTTTCGTGCAAAAAGGTCGTCGCGTCATGATCAATCCCTTGCTGATTTCTCGAAGAAATCCTGTAGCAGGACGAGCATGGCATCGAGTTCCGCCAGGTGTTCCTGCTCTGCCAGATGGTATCTTCGCAGAGCGGCTTCGGTCTGCTTCCGCCACTGCAGCAGTTCTTCCCGCGTCGCGGTGAGTTCGCTTCGTGCGATGCTGCATTCCTCCATCGACGCGAGCAGCGAGTCGCGTGTTTCGACCAGATCCAGTTGCGACTTCTGGAGATTTTCGATCAGAACCTCTTGGCGCTGTTTGAGTTCTTCGTTCTTCGTTTTCAAGGCATCCATATCGGCTGCATTGACGGCCCACCAACCTCCCGGTCCGCTCGCGGGAAAACCCGGGGCCTCCTGCAGATACCCGCCCGGTTGATACCCACCCGGCGCGAGCGGCCGCTCGAAGCCCGCAGGAACGACTTCCGCAAACCCGTCCGGGTCGTGGCACGTGGATGGCAAGGGGTCGGACGGTCTCCCCCCAGTCCACGAAACGCTCCGGCAGCCCGTCATACCCGCGAAGGACTGAGCGATCGCGAGCACCACAACACAACCATACCTCTGCGGATACTTCATGGGGCGATTCCCCTGATTTGTCGGAGACTCATGGCGTTCCCGGAATGCATCCCGGGCCAAAGAGCAACGGGTCGTCTTTCTATGAGCTGGAGTCATACTCGCACAGCACCCGCATCTGGCACCCGCACGAGCACGTGATGTCCAGCGCCTGCACCACTTCGCCTTGGCGAACCACCTCGATCTGCGGGGCACCGGATGACCCATGGTTCTGTGGACCCACGGGTATCGCCGTGGTCTGTTGGCTGTTCGCCAGTTGTTGCCCGGCGATACGCGCCGATGCGATCGCATCCATCCGTTGATTCGTTGACATGGTCCGTCTCCTCTAGGCAAAGACTCAAAGGGCGTATTTCGCCCGAAAAAACTCCTTCACACGGAACTCGGCGCGCGCGACGATCCGCGAGACGCGGGATTCGGACACATCCAGCACTTCGGCGATTTCCTTGAGCCGAAGATCCTCCAGGTGGTACAACGTCAAACTGAGCCTTTCCCGCTGCGGCAATTGTTCGATCGCATCCGCCAGAACCCGCAACGCCTCGTTTCGCTCGACGTTCTCGGCGACTTCGTTGCGTGGCCGAGCCGCACAGGCCTGCACGGCCGATTCGAGGTCTTTCCAAGGTTCGGGATGGAGCAATCGGATCAGTTCCAGACATTCCCACACCACGTCGGTGCTAAAGCCCGTCTTTTCAGCGATATCTTCGACCGAGACCGGAGGGGTAGCTGCATTCCATGCCTGCTGGACCTGGACGATCTGTTTGTGCTTTTTCTGGGAAACAGGCATGTTCCGCCTGAGTTCGTCGAACACGGCCCCGCGGATACGCGGCAAGGCGAACGCGGAGAATGGTACCCCGCGTCCTGGATCGAACTGTCGCGCGGCCTCGATCAACCCCACCATTCCTGCGGATTCCAGATCCTCGCGGTCGCAGGCGGCGGGAAGCCCCACGCCGATTCTTCCCACCACGTGGCGGACGTATGAAAGGTGTTCCAAAATCAACTCGTGGCATTGGTCCTCCCGCGCGTGCTGTTGGTACACGCTTTGCGGCGCCGAGACGGTGATCATTTTACCTCCCTTGCCATCGAATGCGTGAATCGAACAGCGTCGCCGTGGCCCAGACGGCCAGACCGATAAACGCCCCGGTGATCAACGCGCGGCCGAGAATCACATCGGGTTCCAATCCGCACCACACCCCAATCAGCGCGGAGAAACTGGCCGCTAGGAAAGCGGAGGCACGCCCCCAGGGCTGCCGATGTCGCCGACCATGGTACCGTCTCTCTGCAACTCGATTCATCGGCTCTGCTCCCCTCAAGCTGCTACTTTTTCCGCCACGCTATCGGCCGACGCGTCTTTGGTCGTCAGGTTGTCGTCCGCAACGGTCGTTTTTCGGGCGGCGGCTTCCTCCACTTCGGCCAGCCGAACCATCGCCAGCGGTTCGATCAGCAGGTCGCCCGGGATCTCGTTGTAGGCGATGACGGACAACTCCGGCAGCGACCGCTCGATCGTCTGCCGGATCGTCCTGCGCAATCGGCCATCAGTCAACAAGGCGACCGCTTGATTCTGCAAGACGGCCTTTTGCCAGTGGGTTTGCAAAGTGGCGATAAATCGCTCCAATTGGTCTGCTCGAAACGAAATGCCGCGATCCGTGGCTAGATCGTGTAAGGAGGCCTCCAGACGAGGGTCGAGGACGATGACGCGGATGCGCCCTGTTTCGTCGCGGAAGCGGTCGCAGATCGTCCGGGCGATGTCGTGACGCACCGCTTCGGTCAACGCGGTAGTGTCCTTGACCGTCGCCGCGTGATGTACCACCGATTCGACGATCATGATCAGATTGGAAATCGAAACCCCTTCCTTGACCAAATTGACCAGCACTTGGTGCAGGACGCCCATGCGAATCAATTCGGGACGGAGTTCTTCAACCAAGCTGGGAGCGTGTTCTTTCAGCCGATCTAGCATCTTCTTCAGGTCTTCTCGCCCCAAAAGTTCGTGCGCGTGGCGGCGGATCACCTCGCCCAAATGCGTGATCAACACGCTGGAAGCATCCACGACCGTATGGCCGGCGACTTCTGCACGACGGCGTTCGCCGACCGAAATCCACTTCGCGGCAAGACCGAACGCCGGATCCTTCGTGGGTTCTCCGGCGAGCTCGATGTTCTTATCTCCCGCCGCGATGGCCAGGAACTGATCCGGCCGCAGTTCGCCACGCGTCACTTCCCGCCCGCCGATCAGGATGCGGTAGGTTCCGGGATCGAGCGCCAAGTTGTCCCGGATTCTTACGAAGGGAACCCACAGCCCGTGGCGCCGCGAGAAGTCCTGCCGCAGACTGGTGATGCGGTCCTTGATCCCCTTCTTGCCTTCGGGAGCGACCAGAGGGATCAGTTGCATGCCGATCTCCAGGCACAGACGCTCGTGTTGCAGGAAGCGATCGAGATCTTCCTCGTCACTCGGCTTCCCCGCGTGCTGCGGCTCGTCCGGTTCCTCCGCCTGCGCGGCGGGGCCGGCGACGCTCCGAACCCGTCGGAGGTAGACCACCAGGCCGCCTGCCAGCAGCAGGAACGGAAAGCTGGGCAGACCGGGGACGAACGAGATCGCCGTGAGAACGACGACCCCGAACCACAGCGGACGGGGATTGGCCAAGAATTGACTTCCCAGTTCCTCGCCCAGACTGGCATCCGAAGCGGCTTTGGTGACCAGAATGCCCGATGTCGTGGCGATGATCAGCGCGGGGATCTGCGAAACCAACCCATCCCCGATGGTCAACACCGAATAGTCCTTCACGGCGTCGGGGATGGTCGAGCCGCGCGACAGCGCCAGGACGATCCCGCCGATCAGGTTGACCGCCGTGATCAGCAACCCGGCGATGGAATCTCCCCGAACGTACTTCGCCGCCCCGTCCATGGCTCCGTAGAATTCCATCTCCCGGGACAATTGCTGCCGGCGCCGGCGTGCTTCCGACTCGTCGATCCCGCCGGAACTCAGCTCGGCGTCGATCGCCATCTGCCGGCCCGGCAGGGCGTCCAAGGTGAAGCGGGCATTCACTTCGGAAATGCGGCTCGCCCCCTTGGTAATCACCAGGAACTGGATCAGCACCAGAATCAGGAACACGACCAGGCCCACCACCAAACTGCCGCCCACCACGAAATTGCCGAACGTGGCGACGATCCGCCCCGCATTCCCGTCCAGCAGGATCAGCCGAGTGGTGGCGACGTTCAACGACAAACGGTACAACGTCGTCAACAGCAGAAAGGAAGGGAATACGGACAGATCCAGCGGCTGTTTGGCATTCAGCGTGATCAATAGAAGCAGAACGGAAACGCCCAAGTTCAGTGCCAGCAGCATGTCCAGCAGCATCGGCGGCAGGGGCACCAGCAGGACGACCAGCACGGCCAGCAAGGAAAGCGACAACAGCATATCGCTGCGTCTGGCGAAAACCAGATTGCTGTCTCCTTTTATCGACACCGCTGCATCCCTCTTCGAATCCATCCTACTTGCCAGGCAAGCTGTTCTCTCTCTACCCGAAACTGGCCGTCAGCGCGCACGCGATCAGATGCCATCCATCCACAAGGACGAACAGCAGGATCTTGAAAGGCGTCGAGATCACCACCGGAGGCATCATCATCATGCCCACGGACATCAACACCGCCGCGATCACCAGGTCGATCAGCAAGAAGGGAATGTAGATGCAGAAGCCCATGATGAACGCCGTCTTCAGTTCGCTGATGATGAACGCGGGAATCAGCACGTGCGTCGGCGTGTCCTCCGGTTGATAGAGTGGGCCGATGTCCGCCATGTGGATGAACAGGGCCAGGTCTTGGCTGCGCACGTGCTGCAGCATGAACAGGCGGAGTTCCCCTTCGACGGTCTTCCAGGCCTGCCCAGCCGGAATCTGCCCCTCCAGAAATGGCTGAATCGCCTCCCGATGCAAGACCTCGAACGTGGGCCCCATCACAAACAAGGTCAGGAAGAGCGAGAGACCGATCATCACGGGATGGGGCGGGATTTCCTGGATCGCCAGGGCGCGCTTCACGAACGAAAGGACGATGATGATGCGAGCGAACGCCGTCAAGCTGACCAGGGCTCCCGACAACAAGACCATCCCGCCCAGGAATAACGCGACCTGCAGCGGCGGCGTCAGGTTCTCGTACCCTGTCGCTTGCGCTGCCTGCTGCAAAGCCTCGACGGCGCCAGGCATCTCCTGCGCCGCGGATTGCATGGCCCGCTCGGCCTGATCGATGGATTGAGGTATCTGGTCGCTCCAACTCATGATGTCATCCTATCGTCCGTCGATCGTCCAGCATCCCGGTGGTCGCACGCTGCTCGCCACCCCCAGCTCGCGATTCCTCCCACGCCAGTTGCCCGGCAAAGCCTTCCGGTAAAGCGCCGACGTGTTTCAGTCCCGAGGCATCGCAGCCCACCATGACCCAAAGATCGTTGACCTTTACCAGATGCAAGCAGCAACGGTTCGGCAGGCAAAGCGTCTCCACGAGTCGCACGTGCTCGTGCTGCGCCCCTCTCGGACCGATCGGCAACCCGCCGCGGCGGGCCAACCACAGCACGGCCAGGCAGCCACAGGCCACCAATCCCGTGCCCAACACCA
>REEF01000340.1 GCA_007695205.1 Planctomycetaceae bacterium | reverse complement strand
TCGGGCTCGGATTCCAACGGGTCGCCTGTGACCGCGTAGGCACGAGCTCGACTGCCGCCGCACGACCAGCGGTATTCGCAATAGCCGCACTTGCCGCGAAAGCGATCCGCGTCGCGCAGCGCGACAAACGTCGGGTGATGCTGATACGTCTCGACGACCGAATCGTCTGGCACTCGGCCACAGACGATTGGCAGAAAGCCCGCCGGATAGATCTCGCCGATATGGCTGACGAACATCACGCCGCGACCGTCCCACACGCCCAGCGGTGCGCGGTGACCTCGATGTTTGCCGTGATCGACACGACCGCCCGGACCGGCCAGCGGGTTGCCTTGCTGCTGCATCACGTATCGTCGGTAGTGAGGCGCCTCGGTGGTCTTGACGCCGTACGGTTTGGTGCGAGCATGATGCCACAGGCGTTGAAAGGCGATCTCGTACTCTTCCGCCGAGATCCGAACCTGTTCCAACCCGCGTCCCACAGGGATCAGGAAGAACACGGACCACATCGCAATTCCCTGGTCGACCAGCAATTCGGCGATCGCATCCAACTGATGGAAGTTGCGAGCGGTGATCGAGGTATTGACCTGGACGGCCATGCCCAATTGACGGGCATTGGCCAGCATCCCCAACGTCCGTTCAAAGCTACCGGTCCAGCCGCGGAAGGCATCGTGGATCGCGGCGTCCGCCCCGTCCAGACTGATTCCCAGCCGGCTGACCCCCGCCTTGTGAACCGCCTGGAACGCCTCGCGCGTGGCCAGCGGTGTGGCTGACGGAGTCAGAGCGACTTGCAATCCGGCTGCGACCGCATGCCGGATCAGTGCGTGCAGATCGCGTCGTTTCAACGGATCGCCGCCGGTCAACACCAGCGTGGGTGGTTTCGGGAACGTGGCGACCTGGTCGATCAAGGCCAACGACTGGTCGTGCGACAATTCGTGGGGATCAGCGGCCTCTTTGGCCGACGCACGACAGTGCTCGCAAACCAGATCGCAAGCCTGGGTGATCTCGTAGTAGAACATCAACGGGCAGTGGTTAAAATCGGCTTCCGTATAGTGGGCATGCATGTATGGGAATTCCCTTCATCGGTCAAATTTGAGGAGTTAGCGGGCCGTCCAGCCACCGTCGACGGTCAATAGGCTGCCGACCATGTAGCTGGCCGCATCACTGGCCAGGAAGATCGCGGCGCCCTGGATCTCCTCCAGACGCCCCCAACGTCCCAGAGCCACCGCCCCCAGGATGAACTTCTTGGTCTGCGGGGCCTCGGCGATCGACTCGTTCATCGGCGTCAAAAAAGGGCCGGGGCAGATGGCGTTCACGCAGATGCCCAACGGTGCCAATTCCAACGCTAATGCTCGCGTCATCTGCACCACCGCGCCTTTGCTGGTCGCGTACGGCGTCCGATCCTCTAATCCCACCAGACCTAACGTGCTGGCGATGTTGATGATTCGGCCGGATCGAGCGGCTATCATCGTGGGGACCACGGCGCGGGTCGCCAGCCAAACTCCGTCGACATTCACCCGCTGGACCTCGCGAAATTGGTCGTACGTCAGTTGATCGATCGGACCTCGAATGTTAACGCCCGCATTGTTGATCAGGATGTCGATCTTACCGTAATGATCCAAAGCCCGCGCCACCATCGCCTCGCAGTCTTCGGATCGAGTGACATCGGCGCTCATTCCGATCGCTTGATGTCCATAATCGGCTGCGATCCGATCGGCTGCCGAGACGATCTCCGATTCATTGCGGCTGACCAACAACACGTCCGCTCCCGCCGAGGCCAAACCGGCCGCCATCGCCAGGCCCAGTCCCTTCGAGCCGCCTGTGACGATCGCCGCACGACCGGTCAAATCAAATTGCCGGATTCCTGGTAACATTGGATCCCCCGTTTCCCGTTCGTTCGTCAGCATAACCGCACAAGTTCCGCAGACCACAACCAGGCTTTGGCGGTACTTTATCCAAGCTCCCAGCGTTGCCGGATGGCCCGCAAGGCAGATATACTAAAGAAGGTTGAGGGTTTGAGGATAACGGAGAAGCTGGTCCAAGTAAACGGCATGCGGCGCTGGCCGCCGTTTTCGGAAAGGGATCGGAAGCTTGGAGAATCACCGTTCGCAACACAAAAATCGCTGGCTCCGGCCGTTCCATGACATCGGGATCGCGATCCGCGGGTTCAATCGTGGGATGAGAACGATCGCCGGTTTCGCGGTGCTGATCGCGTGGGGAAACTCGGCGTTAATGGCCGATGATGTGCTGGTACTGGAGCATGGTGGTCGAATTGTCGGCCGCTGGGAAAATCGAGACAAGCAACCGGAAGAGAACTACGAGATCTCCTTGCCCGAAGGCGGCGGACTGACCGTGAACGCGGCCAAGGTGCAGCGGGTGCTGGCTGGCCAGACGGAACCCCGTCCCATGCTGGAAGAAGATCCGTCCCCGAGCCGATGGGTTCATGGCACGCAGCGAATGGAATCGCGTGGCTATGTTCGGCATGGCAGCCGCTGGCGGATGTCTCAAGACGTTCAACTGATCGAAGAACGCGAGGATTTAGAGCGGCGTCAAAAAGAATGGCTGCAGAAACTGCGGCATTGGCGCGGGATGCTGGCGACCCCCCAGGCGAGGCAAGCTTACGAAAAGATCCTGGCAGTCAACGACCCGATGGCGGTCTGGGCGCTGCGAGAATTGCTGCGAGCTGAATACGCGACGCAGGTCAAACTGCTGTACATCCACGTGCTGGGCGATATCGCTTGCCAAGCTTCCGTCCAAGCTCTGGTTGGAATCAGCTTGCAGGATCCCGACGAAGAGGTCTTCTATGCCAGTTTGGCAGAACTGGTCCGATTGCAATCGCCGCAGGTACCCAGCTTGTATGTAGAGTCTTTGACTCATAAAAACAATGCTCGTTTGAACCGCGCCGCACATGCCCTGGGCCGCTTGGGAGATCCGTCTTGTATGGCTCCGCTGATCGAAGCCCTGATCACCACGCACTACGTGATTCTGCCGCCAAGATTCAAGGCCCGTCAGACCTCGTTCGTCCGCTCGGAAATGCCGGATGGCAGCAGTCCGTGGGAGGGTACTGCGTACACGTCGCAGGATTCGCCGATCGTGTTGTACCGTACGTTTCGCAATGAAGAGGTGCTGCAAGCGTTGATTCAATTGAGCGGTGGAGTGAGTTTTGGGTTCCATCCGCAAGCCTGGAAGTCCTGGCTGGCGAACCAACAGCACCTATCGGCCGCACCACTGCACGCACGCCGCGATCCTGCCGATCCCGACCGCCCAGCCCGTTAGCCGTTCGGGCCCGGTACGTCGATCCAGAACCAACCCCGCAGATCGCCCTCTTGAAAACCGGTGGCCTGATCCTCCGGATACTGTGACACCAAAGCCGCTCGCACCTCCGGAACGATCTGGTCCTTCGGCCCGTGGCACAAGACGCAAGCCGTCATCGTCCGGATGGGAAGCAGTGCTCCCAAACGATCGTCGTCCAGTGCGAAAAACTGCGGTTCGGCAACCTGTTGATCGACACTTTGCTGGGCCCATGCGGGAGGCGAATTCTGCGGATTTCGCAAACGATCGGATGTCCGACCGATCGACACACCAAATTCCTGGCCCACCTCTTCGGCCAATCGCGGCGCGTCCGCCTTGCAAACCTGGATGGCCCTGGACGGACCGGATTCGCCCAAAACCTCCGTCAATCGAGCCGACAAACGTTGAAACAGGGCCTCGCGCGCCGCCAGAGCCATCTGCTGCTGCTCGCGCTGCAAGTCGTTCATGCTGTCCGCATCGACCACGGGAGCGATCGGCGAAACGGGACCGCTCGGCACCGACGGGACCGACGATTCCGATCCACATCCGACCAAGGCCAAAACGAATAAGCCAACAGAGAAGCGAGCGGCAGCATGCATCATCGGTGTTTCTTTCTTGCTCATCAATCGTCCAGGAGCGAAGGCCTCAATTTCGTGGCTCGTCAGAAGACGTGTCATCCGATTCCGCCGCCGAAAAACCGGCACCGATTCGACCGTCCTCCTGATCGTCAGAACCAACGGGATCGTCAGAACCAACGGGCGGCATCGCGTAAGGCAAACGAGTTTGGGGAGCCGAACTCGGCTCACAAACACCGCTCATTCACGTAGGGACACCAGCCCGCGGCAGAATCCAAATCTGCAGGGCAAACCATAGTCCCAATACTGCCACGATGGCAAGGATCTCCATGCCAAAGTCTCCCCTCTTGAATCTCATGAAATTTCCTCTCGATTCTTTCCGATCCCATGGACGGGTGATTCACTGCGCCTAACGACTGTTGAGGCATTCTGCCGCGCCGGGGCAAAATTCCTCGATTTACTTCTGAACAGCTACCGATCTCGACTCGTCAACAACGGTTGCCTCCATGGGTATCGTACCTAGCGGACAAGCATGGCGCGGCGCACTGGGGGCATCCAACTACCTCCAATGACGTAATCATTCTCATCCGCGCCAGCCTCAGCGAACCCAAGACGGTTGACAAACAGAGGCTTGTAAAGTCTCGGTTCCGCTCGCCGGCTGATGAATTCTACGCGTCCGTCTTCGTACAACACGTTATGCCCGCGGCCCAGATGATTGCTGCTATGCCTGCCGGGAAGATGCATGCTGGGTGCATCGGACATGAGCGCATAGAAAGAACGCCCTGCGTTTTTCGGTGGGAAATGGCGTCGATTCAGCACGTACCCCAGCACATAACCGTAGCTGCCGCCCATCCGCCGACGAAGGCGTTCCAATTCCAATCCAGTAGCTTCATCCAATTCTCTAAAGGTGGGGATTCGCCAGTCCGTCGCGTCTGCGGCCAATGACGAACTGGGGCAGACGATCACCTGCGGGTCGTCCAGATAGCCAGCGTGGTACAAGATGGGGCCATAGATCCCTGCAGCGGCGCGGTTTCCCGACACAGGTATCTTGGGGAATAGACGTTCGTTGAAATCACTGAATTCGTACAAGGCGATGCCCAGACGCTGCAGATTTCGCTGGCAGCCGAGGATGTCCGAGCGAAACCAGCTATTTGCGATCGCCGGCAGAAAGAGCGTGGCAGCGACCAGGATCAAGCCTGTGAACGTCATCGCGTCGACGATGGACCAAAACCGCCTGCTTCCCGAGTTACAAGACTCCCGAGCCTCAACGGCCCTTTGTCGCTGCAATTGCTGATAACCATGCACCAGATCGCAAGTCTGTTCGGCCAGTCCCGGTGGCGGTTCGGCAACACTAGACGTGTCGTGGCTGCTGAACTGTTGACGCAGCGTCTCGAATTGGCGTCGTAGTTGGGAATCCCGCACCAGCGCGGCTTCGATCCGCCGACGCTCCTGTTCATCGACCACGTTCAGCAGATACCCTAGAAGATCCTCGCCCATAATTTATCTAATCGAGATCCGGGTGATGACGTTTCCAGAATTCCGACAACCGAGCCATGGCCGTGTGAAGACGACTCTTCACCGTGCCCACGGGAATTCGCATGATCTCGGCCGCCTCACGATATTTCAAACCTTGATAGTAAACCAGATGCACCACCGTTCGCATCTGCTCGGACAATTGATCGATCGCACCCTGCAACGCTTCATTTCGCTCGTCTTCATGGGCTCGAGTACTCGGTTCCGCCTCCTGGCAAACCATGAAATCCATCAACGGGCGTTCACGCCCCATCTCAGCTTGTCCCGCTAATCCATCCAAACTGACTGCTCGATGACGGCGATCCTTGCGTTGCACGTCGATCGCTTGATTCGTCGCGATGGCGTACAACCACGGCTTGAATCGTCGGCCGGCCTCGAACAAATCACATTTCAAATGCACCTGCAAAAAGGCTGATTGAAAGGCATCCTCGGCCAATTCGGCATTTCCCAGGTATCGCCGCAAATAACTGTACAACTCCCGTTCGTACCGTCCCACCAATTCCTGGAACAACGTCCGATCCTGCGTCACTCGGTAGGTCAACAGCAACTCCTCGTCCGTCTGTTTTCCCACCGGTTTTTTGCAGGCAACCGACTTCGGCTTATCTTGCAGCAGTGTGCTCATCATTTTGTACGAAGCCAAATGAAAAAAGTTCGTTGCAGATACCACCGCGTCGAAACGCATGGATGACCTTCCATGATACCACGTCCCGTAGAAACCTACCAGTATTTCGACCAGTGATCGCGTGACGTGCCGATCGCGGACACCCACTTATCAAGCAATAAGCGTGCCGAAGCGTGAAAAAATCCATGCCCTCGCTGCTTTCCTACCCGTTTGACGCGACTTAAATCCCTATGCAATGATTACTTGGGAAAATCCCACCAGCCGGGCCATGCCGCTGGCGACAACCGCCTCGCGTTCGAAACCATAATGGATCGGCCTGCATTTTCTTCCAACGCCTGGCGTGGCGGCCGAGCAATCCGGTCGAAATGTAACAACAGAGCCCGAAATAACTTGAATCACTCGACTTGGGGTGTCAGAATAGACCAGCTAGTGTTTCTGCCCCTATTCGAAGGAAATAATCATTGTGGGGGGCGAAGGCCAGGCGGCGGTCGTGTTCAGCTTGATCGAACAGCATGAGCCGAACGTGCGCGTCGGACAATCGCTCAGGAACGTCTGCTCGAGGCTGGGGGTTCCTGACGTTTTCTGACAGAACGGAAAGAAAGGTGGACGGTGACCGAGCCGAAAAAGAAGAGGAATAAGCGGCGAAGGCTAGAGTGGTTGTATTGGTTGGGATCAGTTCTGTGGATTTTGCCCGAGTACTTCCTGCTGTTTTTTCTGCAATGGTGGGCGACTCGTCGCTGGGTCTCCCTGGTGCTGGGCGTACCGGCGATCGTATCCGCGCTTGTTTTCGTGATGATTCCCTTTTTCCATAGCCGTACGTTGCCAGCGCAGCGGATTCGGCAATTGGACCTGGAGGGGCGTACGGCATTACAGGACGACGATCTCCAGGCAGCGCACGTGGCCTTTCGACGGATCGCTTTCCTGGACTCGCAATCGCCCACGTCCAGTTTTGGTTTGGCGTTGACGGCCGAACGGCAGGGCGACCTGGCGTCGGCGCGAAGTTGGATGCGTCGGATCGCTTCGGATACCCAACCGGGGCATCCGCCCGCTCATTTTTGGCTGGCCGCTGACCTGATGCGTCAACAGACACCGCTGACGTCGGACCAGGCTCGTGTTCTGGAGCACCATCTGCTGCAGGCCGCTCGAGATGGGGCCTACGAGGCCGAGTCACGGGTCCACCTGACGAGGCTTTACCTGCTGCGAGGCGAAAACAACAAGGCGATCAGCCAGATCGAGCGCGTGGCGTCGCAACGGCCCGCGCTGTTACTGGATTTGGCGCGACTGCAGGCCCAAGCCGGGCGCAAGGCTGAATCGCGACGTGCGGCAGTTCAGGCAGGCGAATTCTTTCAGGCTCGCGTCCAGGCGGAACCCGATCAACCGATCCATCGTCAGGCATGGGCTAACAGCCTGGTGTTGCAGGAGCGGTACGAAGACGCCGTGCGGGTGCTGGCCGAGGGCCTGAACGCTTCCGATCCCGAACCATTCCAGAAGGCGTTGAGCGCCGTGTACCTGCAGTGGTTAAGCGCTACCAGCGATCCAAAAAAACCGGACCCGGTGCGGCAGTTAGAGTTCCTGGAACGCATCCTTCAATTCGATGCGTCCAACGAACGCGCCTTGGCGATCCTGGGCTCGCTGGCCGTCGGGGAGGATGATCCCGCCGAGCAGGCGGTCCAGATGCTGAACCAAATGCTGGCTCGCGGCGCCGCACCCGGCGCGATCCACCTGGCGTTGGGCACACGAGCCATCACGCTGGGTGATCTGGACCGAGGCGTCATGCACTTGGAACAGGCTCAGCAACGCAACCCCCGCACTCCCGAAGTCCTGAACAACCTGGCCTGGGGCTTGGCTCATCGCGATCCCCCGGATCTGGAGCGGGCGCTGCGATTGGCCGAATCGGCCGAACAGATGTCCGACCATCCGGAAATCCATGATACGCTGGGCACGATCCTTGCCAGATTGGGCAGAACGCGAGAAGCGGTGACGCAATTGGAAACGGCGCTGCGCAAGTTGCCGCCCCGCGCCAGCATCCATCGCACCCTGGGCGGCCTGTACCAGGAACTGGGTAATCAGGTGCTGGCTGACGAGCACACGAAGCTGGCCGAACAGTTGGAATCTTCGGTCGCCAACAGCGACCGCCCTTGATCGCTGGACGAACCACCAACCGGCGGTCCGAGCCGCCGTCATACACGGATCATTTGCCGCTGCGTTTCGATGGTTTCGAGCGAGTATAATTCGCCTCGACCGCTGCCCGGACAGATCCGGCAGGTATCCTCCCAGGCCGCCGAGTCGCGCAGATTCGAGTCCCAGAAGGGCCAGCTTCGGCACTGTCGCGGACGAGCCTGATAGACCGAGCACCCGCGCGATTCGGTATCGAAGAACACGCAATCCCCGTTGGGAAACTCGCGCAGACTCTTGCGAATTCCAATCCGTCGCACGTACTGGTCCTCGAACTGCTGCTGGTTGGCCATACCCATCTGGGCAGCCAGTTGCTGGATTTCCTGTTTATTCACCCAAACGTAGCCGGGCGCACCGGTGCAGCAATTGCCGCACTGCGTGCACTGGAACCGCAATCCGTCCCGGTACCACCGCTGATCGTCCATTCTTTGATATCCTATGATAGAAGCGTCTTTCTGATTGGTGCCGCTATCGTTACATGGAGAAGCCGTCTTGAAAACCCGTCCCGCGCTGGCCCTATTCGCGGTGCACGTATCCTGCTTGGTTGCCCCGGAGATCCTGAGTCCCTTCGTAGGGCCTGGTCCGCCAACCCTCTGGGCTCAGGCTCGGCCGCGAGAGCAGCTAGAGATTCGCGTCCTGGATGACCAGACCGGCAAGCCCATTGCCGTGCGGATGCATCTGCGCGACGCACGTGGCAGACCTGTCCGACCATCGGGCGTCGTCTACTGGCACGACCACTTCGTCATCCCGGGCATGGCGGTGCTCGAACTACGACCGGGTGCGTACACGTTCGAGATGGAACGGGGCCCCGAGTACAAAATTCGTACGGGCGGGTTCACGATCCATCGAGGCGATGCGAACAACGCCCAACTGAAGATGGAACGCTTTGTCAATATGAACGACGAGGGCTGGTACTCGGGCGATCTGCTGGTCCGCCGCGACATCGACGAGATCCCCTTGCTGATGGCCGCCGAGGGTTTGAATGTCGTGCCCGTGATGACATGGAACCAAGAACAGAATCCGTGGGCCGACCAGCCCCTCCCACAAGATCTGCTGCGGCGATCGGAGCCGCGAGGTCTGTACCATGTGATGGCCGGCCAAGACGATCGTGCGGGCGGAGCGTTGTCGTATTTTAATCTCCTCGAACCGCTGCCTGTCGGCCAGGCGGAACCCGAGTTCCCGTCGTCGTGTGATTTTCTGGTCTTGTCTCGCCGCTTCCCGGACGTACACGTCGATATCGAAAGGCCCTTTGGCTGGGATCTGCCGGTCTGGGTCGCCAGCGGCATGGTCGATTCTATCGGCCTGTGCAACCAGCACATGCAGCGCGAAAGGATGTTGAGCGACGAGACCGGCGGCCGAACCCGCGACCGACTCTCGTTCCCCGATCCGCACGGCAACGGCCGCTGGTCCGAATATATCTACTACCAGTTGCTGGAGAGCGGCATCCGGTTGCCCCCCTCGGCTGGTAGTGGTTCGGGGATCGGTCCCAACCCGCCGGGTTATAACCGGGTGTACGTCCATTGCGGCTCGGAACTGGATCACGCATCCTGGTGGGACAACCTGCGCGCCGGGCGAGTGATGGTGACCAACGGCCCGCTGATCCGCCAGCCGCTGGTCAACGGAGAATTGCCGGGCCATGTGTTCCGCGCTGACGAGGGCCAGACGGTCGAGTTGATGGCCACGTTAAGCCTGTCGATCCGCGAGTCGGTCGAGTACCTGGAGATCATCAAGAACGGCCACGTCGAACACGAAGTACGGTTGGACGACGTG
>REEF01000486.1 GCA_007695205.1 Planctomycetaceae bacterium | reverse complement strand
AGGTGGTGGAGATCATTGGTTCCCAAGCCCTGAAAGGGCGACACGAACTTCGGGGCAGATCTGTCGCTTACGACGCATCGGAGGGGTCGTCGAAGATGGTCCAGACGGGGATTTCGTCGCGCAGTTTGGTGACGTATTCGTTGATCTGCTGGCGGATTTTGTCTTTGCGAATGGCCTCTTTGATTTCCACTTGGGCCTCCAGGAAGGGGACTCGTCCAGCTTCTTCCCGTTCGATCACGCGGACGATGTGGAAGCCTCGTCGGTCCTCGACGCGTTCGCTGAGTTTGCCGACGGGCAACGAGAAGATGGCTTGGTTCAATTCGTCGGACGCAAGGCTGCCGTAGGTGGTCCAGTCGTGATAGCCGCCTTGGGAGGCATCCACGTCTTGGGAACTGCGTCGCGCGACGGCCTCCAGCGGCGCGCCGCGTAGGACCTCGTTGCCCATCTTTGCCAGCGCCGCCCAGGCTTCGGCGCGATTCGAGTGCCGATCGAATCGCACGGTCAGCTTCTCCCAACGGGCTCGTGCCGCGATTTCGTAATCTTCCGCATTTTCCCGATAGTAGTCCAGCATCTCCTGGTGAGTGACTTCCGGTTCATAATCGATCTTCTGCCCCAGCATCGATTGGCCCAGAATCCGCTCGACAAACATTTGCCGTTGAGCGGCCAGCGAGGAACCGTATTTCCGCAACTCCGCGTCCCAAGCGATCGCCGAATTCAACTCGGATCGCTTCAACACATCGGGCAGTTGCTTCTCGTAGAACTGTTCTTCGGCCCGTTTGGTAATCGTGGGCAGGATCTCTTTGCGTTTTTCTTCGGGCAAGCTGCGTAGGAAATCCAGGTACAGCAGCTTGGTCTCGATCGAATTGGTCAGCAATTGCTGCAGCAACCGCCGCTTTTGTTCGTCGATCTGATCTTGTTGACTGCGCCTTTCTTCGGGGGACATTTTTTCCAGTGCGGGCGCCACCATCTGCTCGATCGTGGGCATGATATCGCCATTCTGGATCGGCAGGTCACCCACCCAGGCGATGATCTTGCCGAGTTCGAACAGTTGTTTATCCGGTAGCTCGGGCGTCGGGGTCGCTGTCGAGGCCCGATCTGTTGATGGCAAGGCGTTCGAAGGACTTGGCGGTTGTACGGCCGGTGGTAACCGCCGAGGACTTTCATAGGAGACCGCATGGGGCGCTCGGGCCATCGAAGGGTAGGCGGCCGGGGGGCCGGTGTGGCCGGGCATCGGCACGCCGAGCGACGGGGATGCAGGAGCCGGGGATGTGGGCGGCGGCGGAGTCATCGCAGTATCGAAGCGTGGTGCGGGCGGTGGTTGCTGTGCTGCCACCGCTGTCACGACGGCCGCCGTCGCCAGTACAAGCATCCTCGCTGCGAAGCCCATCCCTCGAATCAAGATATCCACCTTCGGCACTGGAGCAAAAGATGCTGCCGGGAAACGCCCGCAATAGTCCGATACCAGCGGTTTCGACGTCGCCCGAGAAAAGGTGCGGGAGTATATCGATCAAGTCATGACGGACGCAACACCGATTTGGCGATTCTTAGAATCTGATCCGGATCGCTGATGCCGGCCGCCATGCGAAAATAGGCCGATCGATCGTCGACCAGACGAAGCTTTCCGCCACGCAAGCGAGCCAGGTGTTCGGCTCGCGATGCGTTGGTGTACCGAAAAACCAGGTCACGACCCTCCAGCAATATCTCGTCGATCTGCCAGATCGCCGCATCGAATTTCAGTTCCTCCCGCTCCAGCAACCGCCGCACGCAATCCGGTATCGGTCCGAAACGATCGACCATCTCCTCGCCGATTTCAACCAAACGTTCCACGCCGTCGGATCGGGCCATACGCCGGTACAGATCGATCTTCAGACGCATATCGGGCACGTAGTGGTCGGGAAGATAGGCTTCGCCAGGCAATTGGATGTCGACATCGATCGACATTTTGGGCGGCAGACATTTCATGCGCAACACGGCCGTCTCGAGCAACTGACAGTACAGTTCGTATCCCACGGCGGCGATATGCCCGCTCTGTTGCGTCCCCAGCAGATTGCCCGCGCCGCGGATCTCCAGATCTCGCATGGCGATCGCGAACCCGGCGCCCATCTCGCTGAATTCTTCGATCGCTCGTAAACGTCGAGCCGCGTTGGGGGTGATGCGACGGTGTTGGTCCACCAGCAGGTAACAGTAGGCTCGATGCTTGTATCGGCCCACTCGTCCACGCAATTGGTGCAGGTCAGCCAGCCCATACCGCTGTGCTTCGTGGATAAAGATCGTGTTCGCATTCGGGATATCCAAGCCGCTTTCGACAATCGTCGTGGCCAGCAGTAGATCGAACTCGCCGGCGACGAAGCTGACCATGACCTCTTCCAGTTCCTGCTCGGGCATCTGTCCATGCCCGACCCGGATGCGAGCCTCGGGGACGATATCGTTCAACCGTCGTTCGATGACTCGGATGTCGTTCACTCGATTATGGACAAAGAAGATCTGTCCGCCGCGGTTCAATTCGCGGAGCACGGCATGGCGGATCATTTCGGGATCGAAGCGGGTCACTCGAGTTTCGACGGCCAGCCGGTCCTCGGGCGGTGTTTCCAGATTAGAGATGTCACGCACGCCGACCAGCGACATGTGCAGGGTTCGCGGGATGGGGGTGGCCGATAGGGTCAAGATGTCCACCGTCGATCGCAGCGATTTCAGGCGTTCCTTGACCTCGACGCCAAAGCGTTGTTCTTCGTCGATGATCACCAGCCCCAGGTTTTGGAACCGGATATCTCGCGAGGCCAATCGATGCGTGCCGATCACGATATCGATCTGCCCGGCGGCCATGCGGCGGACGATCTCACGTTGTTCCCGGGTGGAGCCAAAGCGGCTGAGCCGAGCGATGTCCAGGGGAAATTCGGCCATCCGTTCGCGGAAGGTCCGAAAGTGCTGTTCGACCAATACCGTCGTTGGTGCTAGCAGGGCGACCTGGTATCCGTTGTCGACCGCTCGAAAAGCGGCTCGCATGGCCAATTCGGTCTTGCCGAAGCCTACGTCGCCGCACAGCAGCCGATCCATGGGCTGAGGACGCTGCATGTCCTGGCGAATCGAATCCAGTGCGGTCAACTGGTCCGGTGTTTCCTGATACGGGAAGCAGGCATCGAATTCGCGCTGCCAATCGCTCTGGTCAGCAAAGGCGATACCGGGTCGCGAGTGGCGCTGAGCTTGCATTTGCAGCATCTCGGCCGCCAGGTCCACCACCGCTGCCTCGGCGGCCTTCTTCTGCCGCACCCAGGTCTTGTTCCCGATCTTGGCCAGCACGGGCCGCGTTTTCGTGCCGCCGACGTACTTCTGCACCAAACCGATCTTCGATGCGGGCACGTACACCGCCGTGCCACCATGGAACTCGATCTTCAAGTACTCTTCCACACGGCCATTCTTTTCCAGCAATTCCAGGCCGCGGTAACGGCCGATCCCATGCGATAAATGGACGACCAGGTCGCCCGATCGCAACTCGAGAAAACTGTCGATGGCCTTGCCTTGGCGTCGACGCGGCAGACGTCGCAGCTCCCCACGCTGAAACAGCTCGGCAGCCGAGATCACCAGGATGCGTTCGCGGACCAGACGGAACCCATGCCGCAGACTGCCGACCGGAAAATGCAGTCGGCCGGCACGAGCGACTTCGGACGTGCGCAGGATCTCGGACAGCCGTTCGACTTCGGCATCCATCTGGGAAACGACGAAGACCGTATGGTCTTTGCCCACCCGATCCAGTTCGCTTCGCACCCGGTCGATCTCGCCACTGAAACGCTCGACCGATTCGATCGCCAGATGGCAATCGGGACCCAGTTGGCCTTCCGCCATCCCGGCCGCGGTCAACACGGCAAAGCGGCCCAATCGCTGCATGACTTCCGGAACCACATGACAGGCTTCCGGCCGTTTCAGCCGCGTCAGGAACTGACGCCCTTGCTGATCCACATCCTGCGGTTGGACGACCATGATCACGCTGGAGGCTGGCAGGTAGTCGGTAAAATAACCCCCGTCCCCAGCCGGTATTTTAACCGCCGTGATTTCGATCTCCTGCAGCGGTTCTAAGCTTCGTTGCGAGGTCACATCGAAACGGCGGAGCGATTCCACTTCGTCGTCGAACCATTCCACCCGCACCGGTTGCTGCCAATCCGGAGCGAAAACATCCAGGATCCCTCCGCGCTGGGAGAACTCGCCAGGCAATTCTACGGCGCTGGTATGATGAAAACCGCGTTCGATGAACCAGGCGGCCAGTTGGCCCACATCGCAGCGTTGGCCGGTCCTCAAGCGTCGCGTGCTGGCCGCCAACCCCTCTCGCGAGGGAGTCGGCTGTAACAGGCTTTGGATGCTGGTTACCACCGTCACACCCGCATCCGGTTCCTCGCCGCTGTCCAGTAACTTCTTCAGCATCCGCAGACGATCGCCAAACACGTCGTCATGCACCATCCGTTCGCCTGGTTCTGTTTCCCAGGCCGGAAACCGATCCAATTCGGTCGCAGAGAACAGCGACCAATCGCCATAGAAGTCATCGATATCGTCGGGATCAGCGGTGACGACGACCAGCGTCTGAGACAACCGGCGTCGGAGCGCGGCGGCGATCAGCGCGCACGACGAGCCCCAGACGCCGTCCAACGTTGCCCACTGACCTTGTGCCAGCGCGGCGAACAACGGAGCGAAGTCTGTTTGCGAGCTGATAAGCTCGGGCAACTGGAGCATCATTCGGGATGCCGTTGCACCTGCAGCAGTCGACTCCATGTCCTGTGTTTCATTCCGTGAGGAAAGAAAGCCGAAAACCGGATCTCTCCGACCGGTCGCGATTGATTATGGTTAAAAAAACAGCAAGCAACAACCGATGCGCCGGATCGGTGCCCTGCCGTGGCGGTGAAATCGTTGGCAGCAGCGGTTCCGGCAGCCGAGTGGTCATGCTGGCGGTGTCTCAAGCTGCGCGGCAGGCATCCAGCAGATCCTGGAACGCGCATCGTAATTCGGCCTCGCGATGATCGTTCCACCATTCGAGGAATTCGCCACATAACGTCGCGGTGCGATCCTGTTCGATTTCACATTGCGATTCCAGGAATTTGCGTTCGACCTTGGACGGCGACTCCTGAATCCAACGATGCAATCGCTGCTGGGCGGTGGCGTGGTCGTTGATCGTGCCCAGGCGATCTTGCAGATCCCGGATCATCGGATAGACGTGCGTACGGAGTGTTTCCGGGAGTCCCGCCCCCAGCAGTTCCAACGAGTACCGCAACTGCTTGCCCGCGATTCGCAATTGATGCAGATGATCGATGACGGCCAGATCGACGGCGGCTGCCAGGAAGAACGGTTCGACTTCGGCTTGCAGGCGGCACGCGGCCCAATCGCCAAAACGGTCCGACCCCAACGAGGCACGCGAGCCCGCGCCGATACGCTTCAACAGCTTGGTAGCACGCTTTTCCAGCTTCGCGCCCTTGCCCAGTTTGCGATAGATGCCCACGATCGGCTCCTGAGCTTGGCGACGATGCTCTCGAACTCGGTCCAGCAGCAAGCGGGCCGCCTGATTCTTCTTTTCTTCTGCCAATCTGGCCGCAAACACATCATCGTCGCGAGCGTCGTTGGCAGCGCGACGTATCCGACCAAGCTGCTTCGCCAATCGCTGGACTCGCCAATCGGGCATCAACGTCCGATAGAGTTGCAGCGCGGCATGGGCGCGTCGCGACCAGACTCGCATCTGATGGACGTATTCAATATCTTTGTCCGCTTCGACCGCTGCTTTTTCCAGATAGTCACGTGCCGCTTGCAGACGGGCACTCAGACTGCGAGTGGCCACCGTCCGAACCGATTCATCCGGCGTTGCTTCCGCCCATTTGCTGTAGTTCGTCATGGATGCTCATACCTCTTTCGTGGCTGCCCGATGGGGCTCGAACATGGTCAATTGACTCTGCTGCTGCTGCTTTTCGGCCTCACAGGCCAATTGGTACAGATGCTGCTGATGCCGATGGCGTCGTCGTCCCTTGGTGGGTTGTGGTCGTGCATAGGTGCCGTCGGGCAGGATCTTGCGCCCCTTGACATTGTCTCGTTGGTAGGACTTCAGGATGGCGATCAATCGCTGGCGGTGCGCCGCTTTTTCGACGGGAACCAGCAATTCGATCCGCCGATCCAGGTTGCGAGGCATCCAGTCGGCGCTGGAAATCAACACTCGTTCATCGCCGCCGTGATGGAAATAGACGATGCGGCTGTGTTCCAGATAACGATCCAGGATGCTGACCACGCGGATGTTATCGCTCAGTCCCGGCACGCCCGGACGCAGACAGCAGATGCCGCGAACGCACAGATCGACCGGTACCCCCGCTGCGGACGCCGCGTATAACGCATCGATGATTTTAGGATCCGCCAGCGAATTGAGCTGAGCCATGATGTGTGCTTTTTGCCCTTCTTGCTTACGAGCGATCTCGCCGTCGATCAGCTCCAATAACCGGTCGCGCAGCGAGAACGGTGCGGCGGCCAGCTTGTGGTACTGCAAGGGTTGCGAGTACCCGGTGATCGCATTGAAGAAACTGGTGGCATCGGCCCCCAACTCTTCGTCGACCGTCAACATGCTGATGTCGCTGTACAGACGAGCCGTGACCTCGTTGTAATTGCCGGTCGCAAAGTGGACATAGCGGCGGATCCCGTGCGTTTCCCGCCGGACCACGATGCAGACCTTGGCATGAGTCTTCAGTCCTTTGACACCATAGATCACCTGGGCTCCGGTCTGTTCCAATGTCTTGGCCCATTCGATATTGCGGGCCTCGTCAAATCGAGCTTTCAATTCGACCAGCACCGTCACGTTCTTGCCCAATTCGGCCGCTCGCTGCAGGGCCGCCACGATCGGGCTGTCGCGACTGGTCCGATATAAGATAATCTTGATTGCCAACACCTGCGGGTCCGTCGCCGCTTCTTCGATCCATCGCACGACCGGCTCGAAACTCTCGTAGGGCAACGACAGCAGCAGATCCTCATGACGAATCTGATCGAACATGCTCTGAGTCGAATCGATCTCCGGAGCATGGCGAGGCTTCCAGGATTCGTAACGCAAACGATCGAACCCCGCAATGCCCGTCAACCGCATGAAGGCGGACAGATCCAGCGGTCCCCGCGCTTCATAGACGTCGCTCGCGTCCACCTCCAGCGCCGAGCGCAGGAATTGCAGCAGGCTCGCACTGGCACCGGACGCCACTTCCAATCGCACACAATGACTCTGCTTACGGGCATCCAACACCTCTTCCATACCCGCCATCAGATCGGCCGCCATGTCCTCGCGGACGCCCATGTCCGCATTACGGGTGATCCGGAACGGAACCACCTCGTGAACCTCGATTCCCGGGAAAAAACGGTCGGCGAAACAGCGGATGACATCCTCGAGCAAAATGTAGTGATATCCTGACTCGGAAGGCAGCCGGAAAAACCGCTGAGGCGCAGCGTTCAAGGGAATGATCGCATAACGGCTGGACTCCTCGCCTTCGGACGGCGCCAGCCGGACGCAAAGATTCATCGTCCGCCCGGTCAACAAAGGAAACTGCTCAGCCGACGTAATCGCCATCGGTGTGAATACCGTAAAGACCTCGTTCTCGAAGACGGTTTCCAACCCTGATCGTTGCTGCGGATTTAACTGTTCGGGAGATAATCGCCGTAAATCGGCCTCGGCGAGCCCCGGTTCGATTTGTTCCAACAAACAGGTGTATTGGTCATCAACGAATTGGTGGGCCTGTTGGCCAACACGTTTAAGTTGGCCCGCAGCCGTCAGGCCCGCAGGGTCACGTTTGCGCCGCCCGCTTCGAGCCACCATCTGCAGCCCCCCAACTCGGACCATAAAAAATTCGTCCATATTGGAGGATGTGATGGCCAGGAACTTCAGACGCTCTAGCAGCGGGATCTCCTTATCCAAGGCCTCGTCCAGCACTCGCCGGTTGAATTCCAGCCAACTGAGTTCTCGATTTACGTATTTGCCAACCTTGCTTGCCATGGTTTCTCTCCGATCATGACTCCGCCCGGGTCCACGGGCCGCCTGGATGTCTGGGATGCGTCCGCCCGATCCGAATTACAGCTCGGATGTATTCCTTAAAACGACCGGCATTCCAAAGATCTCGGTAAACATTTTTCCCTTCTGAGACAGCGAGAGTTGTTCCAGCGACAGATCGTCGCCGCTGGGTACCGAAATGACCAGTGATCCGTCCTCCTGCGAGCATTGAATGTCGCGGACGCGCTGGTTATTCGATCGATCCAGCGCATCGGCAACTCGCAGGATGGCAGCCATCTTGGCCACATTGGTCTGGCTCTCCCAGTCCAGCGAAGCATACATCGGGTGCAAGGGGCGGGGTGTCGAACGTCGATGGTAGCGGGCGGTCAGCGCCGCGAGCATGATATCGCGTTCGCTCAACCCAAACAATTCGCCATGCTGGATCAAGTACATCGAGTGTTTGTGGTGGCTGCGCGCATTGACCGCATATCCCAAATCGTGCAATAAAGCAGCGACGTACAAGATCAGTTCGTAATGCGAATCTAGCCCGTGCTCGCTCTGCAAGGCTCGAAACAACACTTGCGACAATTCTGCTACGTGGACACCGTGCGCTTCATCGAATCCCAAACGTCGCCCGAAATCCAACGCCGATCGGACGATCTGGTGCACGAAATCATCCGTCCAGGCCTCGCGCAATGCCATTTCCTTGATCAAACCGTCCCTCAGATTGATGCTGGAGACTTCAATGGCCTGCAAGTCCAAGGCGGTGGCTAGTTGGACATAAGCCAATAGTGCCGGACCAGCCGATTCTGCATCGGTGAAAGCCAAGTGGTATTCGCGTGCGACTTCTTCGACCGAACACGACAGGACATGTTCGGTCAGTTCTCGCAATCGATCCAAACCGACCTCGGCCAGTCCGTTGCGATCCCACTGGGCGTCCAACTGTTCGGCAGCAAACCGGACATCCCCCCCCAATGCGATGAGGGTTGGCGCCGTTTCTCCCGATACACGCACCCGGATCTGTGTCACAAATCGTTGGATCTGACTCTCCATGATCTGACGCACCTTGCCGGTGGGTGCCTGGTACGTCTCGATCGTTTTCCGCAGCCGCAAAGTCCCCAGGCGATACAGATGCGCGTGGGCGACATCACCACCTTGAAATAGCAGCACCTGCGTACTTCCACCTCCGACTTCGACCACCAGTGTCCGCCCTTCCATGAGTCCTGGGACACTTTGGAATAGGGGCCGAACGCCCAGATAAGTGACTCGGTTTACTGCGGCTTCGTCGAAAGGTTCCACCTGGAACCCGGTGGCGATGTAGATCCGCTTCAGGAAGGCCAGTCGGTTGGTGGCTTCGCGAACGGCGCTGGTCGCCACCACATGGATCTGCTGGCGCTGGGAGATGCCGAATTCATTAAGTTTTTCGCGATAGGCGCGCAGGACTCGAACGCAATCCTTGGTGGTCTCGGTATGGATCACCCCCTGGGAGAATGTATCACGTCCTAAGCTGACCGCTTGCGAGAGATTTTCCAGCGTTCTGATGGGACCGCTTGTGGGTATTTCGGCGATCGCCATTCGGATCGCCGAAGCACCGATGTCGACGACGGCAACCAGATCGGGGGAAGAATTGTCATCTGGTGCACTTGCATTGGCTGGAGGAGGAATTTTGAACGACATGGGAAGATTTAACCTGATGGCCCATTGGGTCGGCGGAGTTACAAGATGGGACCGATATGCTTTTGGGGCAGCACCGATCGCTCGCCATCAGGATAATGGGTTATGCTGCTGAAGACCAGTCATCCGATGCAAGAAAACAAAAAACCCGCCCTGGTCGGCCAAACCAAGGCGGGCCTTTGCTAATTCAATTTGGTAGTGGCCGGAAAATCCGACCGATCTCATGCGTTATTTGAGGACCGTGTCCACGGATAAGTTGACCGGTGTCACCACCGAACAACTAAACATCCTTAGAAAGGAGGTGATCCAGCCGCAGGTTCCCCTACGGCTACCTTGTTACGA
>REEF01000716.1 GCA_007695205.1 Planctomycetaceae bacterium | reverse complement strand
CCGGACGCTGGACGGGAGCCTTGTTCTGAACCTCCTACGGGATTGGCCCGGCGGTCCCCGTCCGTCCGGCAGCGTGAAGCCGGTTCGAGTCACCTCGGCAGCCTCTCGCTTCCAAACCCAAGCCTCGAACTCGACCGCTGTCGCCGTCCCGAGAAATCGTCGTCGCTTGTCGTGTCGTGTCAATCGCGGCTTGTGGAAAACAGTTGGCCGAACAGGATGGTGCGTTGGTTCCGTCCGGAAATGGTCAGCCAGACGCTGCCATCGTGCTCTTTGAACGTGGGATACTCGAAGGCATCGGGCGTTTCGAAGCGGTACTTTCGCTGCCAGACTCGCCCGTCGCGCGAGACGTCCAGGTTGAACACGCTGCGGCGCACTCCGTCGATCCGAGCCGCGTCTTGCCAGCCCAGGTAGTACACGTCGCCGAACCGGTTGAACGTGGGTTTCGAGTTCGTCCCGCCCTGCACAAAGTCGCGATGCTCGGCGGGCGTCCATGTGCGGCCGTCCTGGCTGGTGCCCAATGCATAGTTTCGCTCGCCCGCCTCCGAACGGAAGATGGCCATCCAGGTGCCGTCCGGCAACCGTTCGACCGACGCCTCGCTGAGCGCCAACTCCTCGGGTTCGTTCATGTGCCCGAGGATCTCGAACGTATCGAGCGCATCGTTGATGGTGGCCCACGCGTTCTGGCGGCCTGGAAAGTTATTGATCGCCACGTAGGTGACGCCGTCGAACTGTTTGAACGAATCGAAGATGTACAAGCCGTGGTCGGCCGGCGCCCGCCGAAAGCCAGCGGCCGCCGCGCACGCGTGGAAGTGCCCCGGCTGCATGTCGAACGTACCCAGGGAGGTCTTCAGTTGCGCGCGGTGGATGCGGTCGTCGAAGCGTCGAGTTGCCAGGTCGAAGTCGCGATACCACACCTGGCAGTGCGAACCTCGCCGCTGGCTGACAAAGAAAACACGCAGCGCATCGTCGCCGTGGCGAATGATCCGGGGCACCCAGCATTGGCCTGCGGGCAGGGTCACGTTCTCGAAGGCCTGTTCGCTGCGGGCGATCGGTAGCGAAGCGACCTCGACCTCCAACGTATCCAGATTGACGATCGACATCGCCACGTACTCGAAATCGGCCGCGCTATGTCCCGGCCGCTGGTCGTTGACCGTCGACACGATATAAGCATGCCGCCCGACCAGCTCGAATTCGGCGTCGTGCGCGCCCCGCACCTGCGGCGCGGTCACGCTGATCAGCCGAGCCATCACCTGGTCACCGGCCTGGACCGGATCCCAGCCGTCGGGCAGCAGGGAGGCATCTTTCGAGCCTGCTGCCGGAGGGGATGTCGAAAGCCCGGCAGCTTCACCGGCTTGACTGCCGGGCACGAAGATGGCCAGAAGCATCACGATCGTCGTCACCTTGGTTGCACCAACCATGCTCGAAAAATTCTGCGGAAAAACCATCATCGCCTCCCTTTGTGTTGGAGTTCACGGGTCCGCGCGCGGGCTGGTTCCTGCCGTCTTCACGCAGTTCGGTGAAAACCCGAATGCTCGCCGCTCGCCGCAACGCCGTGAAGGATACTTTTGCGTAAAACTGGGGTTTTCCATATTCTGAAGAAAATG
This sequence comes from Planctomycetaceae bacterium, assembly GCA_007695205.1. Classification (GTDB taxonomy): domain Bacteria; phylum Planctomycetota; class Planctomycetia; order Pirellulales; family Pirellulaceae; genus SKKK01. Next base: position 8,419 of record REEF01000716.1, on the reverse strand, counting down.
GGAAAGGAGGGCCAGTCCCCTGCAGTTGTCTAACTGATGACACGTCAGTCAGAAAGGAATCTGGCCCCATGTCTCGCAAAAAGCAGTCTGAACAGCGTACCAATGGTAAACGAGCACGACGAGCGAAACGAACAAACCAAGCCAAGAAATGCAACGCCAAACGCAACTGCCGGGGCAGGAGCTTTCCGTCTTGCTGGTGGACACGGTTACCGACAGCTACGTCATACCTTGATTAACAAAAAACTCCTGGCCGGGTGCTTACGCTGGGAAATCGCCTCGCATCTGCGCGCCTGGGGCAAATTGGGTTACAATTCGTAGGAGTATTCTGGCTGCGCCCCCGCTTGGGGTCTGCGGCTACTTCGCCCCGCTTTCCTACACAGGAGTCACTCATGATGCATCTGAGATTCACCTCGGTTTCTCTGATCCTGCTGCTGGCGTTCTCCAGTCTGGCGACGGGTCAACAAGCCATTGATCTAGGCCCCTCGATTGTGAACCCCGATTCGCGCAGCCCGATCGACAATCCGCTGTTCCCGGTGGATGATGGCGAGCGGCAGATTCTGGAAGCGCTACAACAAGCCAGAAAAGGCCCCCGTTATGCGAATGTGTCGGTGACCGATGGCCGCTTGCTGCGGTTGCTGACGGAAGCGATCGGCGCCCAACGGGTCGTCGAAATCGGCACCTCGACGGGCGAATCAGGGCTGTGGTTCGCGCTGGGGCTGCGCAAGACGGGCGGTCATCTGATCACCCATGAAATCCATCCGGGCCGCGCCAAGATCGCTGAGGAAAACTTCCGGCGTGCGGGAGTCGAGCATCTGATCACGATCGTTTTGGGCGACGCGCACGAGACGGTTATGGATCTGGAAGGTCCGATCGACATCCTGTTCTTGGACGCCGACAAGGACAATTACTTGGACTATCTTGATAAGCTCGTTCCTAAGATCCGTCCCGGCGGCTTGATCATCGCCCACAACATGGTTTCGCCGCCGCCGGATCCCAAATACATCGAAGCCATCACTCAGAACCCAGCATTCGAGACTTCGTTTCTGTTGATGGATGCCGCAGGGATCAGCGTGACGTTGAAGAAGCGTTAAGCGCCGATCGTTTTCAATGGTCCATCAGCACGATGGCCGGATCTTGCGAGATCGCGAACAGCGTCGGCAGGTAGCTGGCCATCGTCGTCACCAGCGGCGCGCCGACCAAGGTTGCCAGCATCAGCAGTGGGTGGGCCTGAAACAGTTCCACCCCGATCTGCATCGCGCGGCTGCCGAGCACCGGGGTCAGCAGGTATCCGGCGATGGATCCCGCGACACCGCCCAGCAAGCCCATCAGGAAGGCTTTGCCCAGAAACAGGGACGCGATGCTCGGACCACCTTTGCCCAGCGCGCGTAATACCCCGATCTCTGAGCGTCGTTCGCGGACGTTCAACCAAGTCATCAACCCGACGAACAGAGCAGAGACCAGCACGACGATAGGCGTCGTCAGGGCGACCAACCGGGTCATTGTCTGAGCTTGACTTTGGCGGCTCTCCGCTTGACGCTGGTTGCTGGCCAATTGGCGAGCATGGTTTTCCTGAATGCGGATCCAATTCGATTCGGCTCGTGCCAGTTCGGCCGCGCGAGCCGCTTCGACCACGTCCCGCTGTTTCTCGCGAGCTTCCGCTTGCGTCAGGTGCTCGGAAACTTTGGTATTCGGCAAGATACCTTCCAGTTCCTTGCGGATCAACGAGATGCGATCTCCCTTGCATTTGCAGTTCAATGCCATGATCTGATTGATTCTGCCCGGCTTGTTCAGGATCGTCTGAGCGTCTTCCAAATGCGTGACCAGTTGGACGTCCTGCAGGGTACCGTACTCGGGCATCACCCGGGCGATCTTCAGCGAATGCCCCTCGATCTCGATCGAATCCCCTTCGTTCAACCCGAACCCCAGTTCATGGCCGACAAGGACGGTGCCCTTTTCAATATTCTTGACCATGTGAGGGGTTTCTTCATTCTTCTGCGAATGGGTCAATACGGGCAGCGTGCCGACCAGCAGCACGGTCCGATTGTTCCATTTCAACCGGTCCTGAAGCGTGGCCACGACATGGACGATCAATTCGATCTGCTCGGCTTCGGCCAATCGATGGACGTAGTCTTCGGGAAAGTCGACGGCGACAAAATCCGTGTACAGGTCGGCCATGTTGGTGTCTTGGTGGACGATACGCAGATTCACGCCCATGTCGCGCATGATCCGTCGCGTCTCCCTATCCATCTGGGCCAATAGTTGCTCGGTTTCTCGCCTCATTTCCGCGGTCTGCGTTTCCAGTTTCGCTGCCTCGACCGCCAGTTTATCTGCTTCGGTCTGCAACGTTTCCAGATGGCGGTTGGTATCTTCGGCGTAACCCGAGATCAGGGTGGGACCGCTGACGAACAACGCGGCGGCCAAAGCGATCACCAGCAGGCAGAGGAAGAAATTGACGAAACGAAATCGGATTTCCGAAAAAACCAGATTCACTGCACTCATGGCATGACTCCCTTGAATTGGTGTTCGACCCGTTCTTCGCGAACGATCTTAGCAAGGTTCGGGTGACGATCGTCGTTCCAGGAACAGCTCCAGGTAACTCCGGCGCTGGGCATCTGACAAGCCCAGGTGTTCGGCCAGCGACAGGATCTGCTGGCGGGCGGTGTCCAGGGATTCTTCGTCGGCCTGGAGTTCCAGTTCGACATACTGTCCGACGCCGTCTACATCATCCAGCGCGATGTCGACCGTCGCCTGCTGCCAGACCAGAATTCCCTTCTGGCGTCGCTTGCGAACACAGGCCACGGGCGTGAAGCCCAGCGCGTCGAGCAGACGCTGCCAGTCATCGGCGACCGTCTGCCCGTCGGGCAGCGGCAATTCGATCTCGCGTCGCGTCTTGGTGGTGGCGTCGATCTTGGGGCCTTTGTATGTGACGAACGTTCGATCGTCCGATCGACGAATCCGCAGGGCCTCGTCCGTTTGCGCAAAGTCCCGAGCGGGATGGGCAAAGTAGTGATCGGCTTGGCAGACCTGGCCCGTCCACTGCACTCCGGCCTGCAACAGACGGTGCCGGAGATCAGCCGGATCGGTGACCGCAAACTTTTGTTCGACTTCGAAGCTCATCGCATCCTTACAACGGGAAATCTTCGGTGGTCGCCTGCTTTTGGTAGATCGGCATGTGCCGATAGTAGACTTCCAAAATCATGGTCGCCAACGAGGTATTGTAAAGGCGTCCGCCACGATCGGCACCGTGCCCGCCTCGGAAATACCAACTGCCCGTGGCTGGCCCTTCCTTGACCTGGGTGTTGATCAGATAGTCGCGCATCTCCCGGTTCCACTTCTCCCAGTACTCGCCCTCGAACTGCCGCATCACCTGCGTGGCATAGTAGTTGTAGTACATGTCCGTCTTCGAAGGTCCCGTCTCGGACAGGTACCGGACGCCATCCTGCAGCGCTTGATGTTCTTGGTTCCACCCCAGGTACATCCGGCACAGCAAACCGATCGACGTTGTCGACGGTCTTCGGGCCGGCGAGGTGTATCCGTAGTAGGCACCACTTTCGGCTTGCACCGAGTCCAGGAACTTGATCGTCCCGCGGATCGTGTTGGGGTGCACCTGCAGGTAGGACATGTGCCCGCTTTTCATCGCCATCACCATCCAACCGACCACCGAGGTGTCGCCCGGTTGTCGAGGCCGATAGCGCCAGCCCCCACCGATGGGATCCTGGGACGCCGCGATGAAGTTCAACGAAGCTTGGGCCGGAGCCATCAGCGCGCGATCCTTGGTCATCCCATAAGCTTCGGTCAAGGTGATCGCCGCCAGGCCGTGCGAGTACATTGTACCACCGGTCTCGTTCAGCCCTCCGTCGCGCTTCATGCTGTTGATCAAGTACGCCAAACCGCCCTTGACCTGCTTGCGATAACTGCCCTCGACGTGCGTCTGGCCGGCACCCAGGAATGGCAATAGTGCCATAGCGGTGGCTCCGTTTCGCGCATCGGCCAAGCTACCCGGGTTATCGGACAATCGAGCCGGATTGGGCGAGCCCAAACGGTGATCGAAGCTCCATCCACCATCGTTCATCTGGATGGCGGCGATCCAACGCAAAGCAGCGGCCACCGCCGCTTCGCTCTGCTCATTCCCGCCGTATCGGGCAACCATCGCCGAGCGAGCCGCCTCGCCGCGCCCCTCCAGGCCCGAACCGCTGAAGCTGCCGACCTCCTTATACAAGTCGCTTCGGGGCGCCGTTTCGGCACCGAAGTCCACCAGATCGACCGCGATCGATGCCGCGTCGACATCGGCGGCTACCGACACCTGCGTGACATCCTCGGGCACCATGCTGGAAATCATCTCCATCGGTACCACGTCCGCTAAAAAATCCGTGCTCACATCCACGTCCAGCGGAGTCAGTAATTCTTCCTCGAATTCCTCGATGTCCTCGACGTTGTCCAAGGGCGGTGCCGCCGTGATGATGTTCGACACCCGGTCCATCGGGTCCGGAACCGTCAGGATCGCCAAAATCAACAGACCAACGGCGTGCACCACCATGCTGACCAACCAGCCTGGCATGGCGGTGAATATCAAATACCGATGGCCGCCAACCAAGTACTCCTCTTCACCCTCATCGTCCTCGCCCTCCTCCAACTCGGTCGCCTCGGATGCCATCGCTTCCATCGACTGCTGTTTCTGTTCCTCAGTCATGGTTCTTCTTTCGCCTGATAACGTTCTTCGAACGGGGAATCTGGAACCGTCTCTTTGCTAAAGTAACTGAATTTTCCATGAAATCAAGATTGGTCGAATCGTCGACTCGAATTATCCCAAACGGATCAAACCACCAATAAGTAGTTGGATGTGTGGAATTATTCGATCGATTTCCACCGATTTATTCCCTCCACAGGAGCAATCCTAGTAGCGTCCCGTCAGATTTTCGCTATACTTGGCCGGTTCAAGCAATCACGGGGCAGCGGGTCCGCCAAGCGAATCCGAGCGACCGCTCGGTGAAAAAATTCACCATTTTAGACATTACCTAGAGACGATTCCGTTGTGGAGTAGGAAGTTCGATGGCCAAGTCGAAGAAGAAAGCCGAAGTGGTGTTCCTGGTCTGTGAGGAGACGGGGGACTACAACTACAGCCTGCGCCGCAAGCCGGGCGGCGAAAAATTGCGTCTGAAGAAGTACAGCCGCAGATTGCGGCGGCATACGCTGCACGTCGAGAAAAAGAAATAGCCGAAGGTCAAGGGCGTCGCGGTGGATGCTGCGCCCTACCTCTAAAGTGCACCATCGGACGGAGCCAACAGGGTATGGAAAAGCGTTGGCGCATCCAACCGCACGATTCGGGACAAATCCGTCTGTTGGAGCGGCAAACTGGCGTTTCGTCCGTCGTGGCTCAATTGCTGGTGTGCCGTGGCGTGACCCAGCCTGATCAGGTGCGTTCTTTTTTGGATGCGAAGCTGACCGGATTGCGAGATCCCGAGCTGCTGCCAGGACTGTCCGACGCGGCCGATCGCATCCATCACGCGATCGAGCAGCAGCGGCGGATCGTCGTCTATGGCGATTATGACGCGGACGGGATGACCGGCACCGGATTGCTTTATCGCTGCCTGAAGCTGATGAACGCCGATTGCGGCTACTTTGTCCCCAATCGCCTGGAAGAGGGGTACGGGCTGCACTCCGACGCGTTGCGACAATTGGCCCAGCGCGGCGCGTCGCTGGTGATCTCTGTCGACTGTGGGATCTGTAGCGTGGCCGAAGCCGAGGTTGCTCGTCAGATCGGTTTAGAACTGATCATCACCGATCACCATCAGATGGACGCCCAACTGCCGGATGCGGCCGTTTTGGTACACCCCGGGCTGCCGGGATCTGCTTACCCCTTTGCGGGTCTTTGTGGAGCGGGGGTGGCCTTCAAACTGGCTTGGGCGTTGTGCCAGCGGGCCAGTCAAGCGAAGCGAGTGAGTCCGGCGATGCGAGAATTCCTGCTGGCGGCGGTCGGTCTGGCTGCGATTGGGACGGTGGCCGACGTGGTGCCGCTGGTGGACGAAAACCGCATCTTGGTCCGGCACGGGTTAGTCAGTCTCCGCGAACGTCCGGTACCGGGACTGGCCGCGTTGATGCGTGTGACGGGCCTGGACCAGAAGCCGGAACTAGGGGGCGAGGATGTGGCGTTTGTCCTGGGCCCGCGTTTGAACGCCGCGGGCCGTTTGGGGCAGGCGCCGTTGGGGGTCGAGTTGATCACGACGGACTGCCCGGATCGAGCGACCCGGCTGGCCGAATATTTGCACCAGTTGAATCAGAACCGGGACAGCTTGGAGCGGAGCGTCTATCAGACGGCTCATAAGCAGGCCACCGAACAGTTCGATCCCGAGAACGATCCGGCGTTGGTGCTGGACGGTCAGGGCTGGCACCCGGGCGTGATCGGCATCGTCGCCGGGCGTCTGGCCGACAAGTTCAACCGTCCGGTGGTGATCATCGCTTGGGACCAAGCGGGCGTGAAACCGGGGACCGGCTCATGCCGCTCGGCTGCCGGTTTGAATCTTCACCAGGCGCTTCTCGCTTGTAGCGAGACGCTTTTGGCTCACGGTGGCCATCGTCAGGCGGCCGGTCTGAAGCTGCAGCGGAATCGGTTGGAAGCGTTTCGAGCGGCTTTTTGCGAGTACGCGGCCAGCGAGATCAAGGAGGGTGATCGGGTGGCCGAGATCTCGATCGACGCCGAGGCACCGCTGAGCCAGTTGACGCTGCGCACCCTTCAGGAGATCGAACGGCTGGCTCCGTTTGGCGAGGGCAATCCGCGGCCCGTCTTGTGTGCGACGGGGATCCGTCTGGCGGAGCCGCCGCGGCGGATCGGCAACGGCCAGCGTCATCTGTCCTTGAAGCTCAGCCAGTATGGCGTCAACATGCGGGCCGTCGCGTTCGGGCTGGGCGAAGCGGCTGACGAAATCGCCGCTGTGGACGGGGACTTGGACATCGCCTTCAAGCCGGTCATCAACGAATTCCGCGGGCGACGCAGCGTCGAAATGCACCTGGTCGACTGGCGACCGACCCGTGCTGCCGTGGCGGCATCCCGATGAACAGTGCCGAATTCCTGTTCGTGGTCTGCCAACGCGGTGCGGAATCCGCTTTGAAGAACGAATTGGCCGTCTCCTGGCCCGAGTTTCGTCTGGCCTTTTCTCGCCCCGGATTTGTGACCTTCAAGCTGCCCCCTGACCACGGCTTGAGTCCGGATTTTGACCTTCGGTCGGTCTTCGCTCGATCCTATGGATTTTCGTTGGGCCGACTCGTCGGGGCTCATGCCGAGACGATGGCTGAACAACTCTGGGAACTGGCCGGTCATCGGGCCTGGGACCACCTGCACGTTTGGCAACGGGATCCGGCCGTGCCGGGCGATCGCGATTTCGAGCCCGGCATTTCGACGCTGGCTCAACAAGTCGGGCTGATCGTGGCGGCTTCTCGCCCACCGTCCGTGGCGCCGCAGCGCGTGTTTCCTGTCAATCTGGTCGCGCGACCCGGGCAGCAAGTTCTTGATTGCGTGCTGGTCGAACCCGGCCAGTGGTGGATCGGCGGTCATCAGGCGTCGACCATGCCTTCGCGTTGGCCCGGCGGGACGCCCAAAATCGACATGCCGGACGAGGCCGTGTCGCGGGCCTATTTGAAGATCACCGAGGCGCTGTTGTGGTCACGGTTACCCGTCGCGGCCGGCGATCATTGTGTCGAACTGGGCAGTTCCCCCGGTGGTGCCTGCCAGGCGCTGTTGGACCGAGGATTGATCGTCACGGGCATCGATCCGGCCGACATGTCGCCGGTCGTGCTGCAGCATCCGAATTTTACGCACATCAAGGCCCGAGGCGCCGATTTAAAACGCCGCGAGTTCCGGCGAGTCAAATGGTTGGTGGCCGATGCCAACGTCGCGCCGAACCACACGCTGGATACGGTGGAACACATCGTCACCCATCGCCAAGTCGACATCCAGGGTATCCTGTTGACATTGAAGCTGATCGACTGGCATCTGGCCGATCAGATCCCCGAGTACCTCCAGCGGATTCGCAGTTGGGGTTACCCACTGGTCCGAGCCCGCCAATTGGCGTTCAATCGCCAGGAGTTTACCGTCGTCGCGCTCCGCCGCCGCCCCCGTCCGTCGAACGTGCGTTTTGCGACTCGCCGTCGATCAAGGTAGATGATCGCCCACCCAGACATTGATTCCAGGTGTCCGCATCCCGCCGCGATTGATAGGTTTCCAAGAGAATGAAATCCGACACCGGCTCGATCCCCACGAGGCAGATCTGGGGATGAAAGACCTGCACGCTCTGGGGCGGCCATTGACTATCCCTGATCCGCAGCCGTCGCGCGCGGATCCAGTGGCGCAAGGTGCTATCGGGAACTTGGAGCTTTCGAGCGATTTCGCTCTGGGAAATCCAGGGAGAATCAAGCCGTTCGAACT
>REEF01000660.1 GCA_007695205.1 Planctomycetaceae bacterium | reverse complement strand
CGGCACGCCTTCCAGCGCCATCGCCACAGGACTGGTCGACTATGTGCTGTCGCCAGCAGCGATGCCCGAGCAATTGATCGCGTATACCGAGGGGCCGTATTTGAAAGCTGCCGGAGTGGCGGTACACGAACCGGCCATTTCCACCGAGCTGACAGAGAAGGTGCTCGTGTTGTTGCGCAGCCGCACGGGCCACGATTTTTTCTTTTACAAGAGCAATACGCTCCGCCGCCGTATCGAACGACGGATGAATGTGCATCTGATCGACGAGCCCGTCCAGTATCTTTATTTTCTGCACGAGAATCCGCACGAGCTCGACCTGCTGTTCAAGGAACTGCTGATCAGTGTCACCAGTTTCTTTCGCGACCCGGATGCATGGGAGGCGCTGGGCCTGGTCCTGAAGGATCTCATCCAATCGCGACCCGACGACCACACCGTCCGGGCCTGGGTTCCCGGCTGCGCCACGGGGGAGGAAGCCTACAGCCTGGCCATGCTCTTGCGAGAGTGCCTGGATGAACTCCAGCGTCCTCCGTCTCTGCAGATTTTCGGCACCGATTTGGACGCCGAAGCCATCGAAGCCGCCCGCACCGGACGATATCCGGACGGGATTCGTGCAGATGTTTTGCCGCGACGGCTCGAAAAGTACTTCACCCAAGACGACGGCACGTACTGTATCCGCAAAGAGGTCCGTGATACGGTAATTTTCGCGCTGCAGAACGTGATCAGGGATCCGCCGTTTACGAAGCTGGATGTCATCTCTTGCCGTAACCTGCTGATCTACATGAAATCGGATTTGCAGGAGAGGCTATTGCCGATCTTTCACCACGCGCTCAAGCCCGACGGCCTACTGTTTCTGGGGCCTTCGGAGACGATTGGTTCGTCTGGGCATCTGTTCGAGACGCTGGATAAGCGGTGGAAGGTCTTCCGTCGCAAGGAGAGCATCGCCGACTTGCACGCGTTGCCGAAGATTCCCGCGCATGTCAAGGCGAGCGACGAGCGCACCATGGACGTAGCTCACAGCGGACCGTCCGTGAAAGAATCTCGGCACGAGACGACGATGGAGCGGGTGCTGCTGCAACAACTCGCGCCGCCCAGCGTGGTGGTGAATGAGCGTGGTGACATCATCTATATCCACGGTCGGACCGGCATGTATCTGGAACCCTCGCGAGGGCAGCCGCGCAACAACATCCTGGAGATGGCCCGCGAAGGCCTGCAACTCGAACTGACCGCCGCCATGCGGCAATGCATCGCCAGCGACACGGAAGTGGTGTGCGAGCGCGTTCGCGTCAAGACGAACGGCGAGTTCCGCACCATTAGGCTGACGGTCGCGAAGTTCCACGAGCCGGAAACCGTGCGCGGCCTGCTGTTGGTCACGTTCCACCCGATGGCCCCGGATGTGCCTGAAAAGCCCGAGAAATCAACGCGAAAGCGTAAGAAGACCCCGGACGCCGAACGGACGGAACAACTGCAGAACGAACTGCAACGCATTCAGGAAGCGTATCGGGCGTCGGTCGAGGAAATGAAGACGTTGAACGAAGAACTGCAATCCAACAACGAGGAGCTTCAAAGCAGCAACGAGGAGCTGGAAACGTCGAAGGAAGAGCTGGAGTCGCTCAACGAAGAACTGACCACCGTCAACGCCCAACTCCAGTCGAAGTTGAGCGAGTTGTCTCAAGTCAACGACGATATGCAGAATCTCCTGAACAGCACCGACATCGCGACGATCTTCCTGGACACTGATCTGAATATTAGGCGCTATACTGCGGAAGCGACAAGACTGGTCACGCTTCGCCCGACCGACGTGGGTCGGCCGATCTTCGAACTGGCTTCGAACCTTCAGTACGAGGACCTGGCAGCGGATTCCCATGAAGTGCTGCGCACCCTGATACGCAAGGAGAGCATCGTGCATACGGTCAGCGGTGCGAGCTATCTGATGCGGATCGTGCCCTATCGCACGACCGAGAACGTGATCGACGGCCTGGTTCTGACGTTTGTGGACATCGAACGTTTGATCCGGGTGACGCGCGAAGTAGAAGGCAGCGGGGAATTCTTCAAACACATCGTGGAAACGGTACGCCACCCGCTTTTGGTGCTCGATCAGGAACTGCGAATCGTCTTCGTCAACGATGTCTTCTGCGCCACGTTCCGGACGAACCGGGACGAAACGCAGGGCCGAGTGGTCTACGACCTGGGCAATGGCCAATGGGACATCCCGGAATTACGGAAGCTGTTGGAGGACGTCCTGCCGGAAAACGCAGCATTGAATGACTATGAAGTCAAAGCCGACTTTCCCACGATCGGCCGACGCAAAATGCTGCTTAACGCCCGACGCATGCAGCGCGGCATGACGCTGCCCGCCATGATCCTGCTGGCGATCGAAGATACGACGGAAGACCGTGGGAGAACCGCCGAGTAAACCTGGGCACTGGGAAAACCAAGCAATGGCCAAGAAAAGACGAACCAGCGGACCGATTTCATCCAAAACGCTTCGCCAGCGGGCCGAGCAAATGGCGCGTGCGGCACCGGCCGACCTCGGAGAGATGAAGGTCGACAACGTGAAGCGTTTGGTTCACGAACTGCAAGTTCACCAGATCGAGCTGGAATTGCAGAACGAAGAACTCCGCGAAGCCCAAGTCGCATTGGCCGAGGCGCGGGATCGCTACGCCGATCTTTACGAGTTTGCGCCGGTCGGTTATCTGTCGGTCGGGCCGGACGAGGTGATTCGCGGGGCAAACCTTACCGCCGCCAAGCTGCTGGCCAGAGAGCGGGCATCCTTGATCGGCAAGCGACTCTCGCACTTCGTGGCCTGCCAGTCGCAGGATGCTTTGTTTCTGCGTTGGCGTGAAGCCCTGCAGTCACAAGTCCGAACGACGTGCGAATTGCGGATTTCCAGGCCGGACGCCCCGGAACTGGATGCCCAACTGGACATCGTGGCTCAACCTGCCGACAGCACCACGGGCGGCGCATCGCAGATTGCCGAGGTTCGCGTGATGCTGTCCGACATTACCGAACGCAGACTGGCCGAAGAGGCACGTGACGAGATGAAGCAGCGACTGGCAGTAGCAGCCAGTGGTACGGGGATCGGCATGTTCGAGTGGAATATTGCCACCGGAGAAGTCCTCGGCACCGAACGACATGCACTGCTGCTGGGTTTGACGACGACGACGACGACGACGACGACGACGACGACGACGACGCTTTCCCGATCCTATCATCGTAGCGATTGGATGGAGCGTGTCCACCCCGACGACCGTTCGCCGATGGAGGCGAATCTGCGACGCGCGATCGGAGATCGCACGCTTTATGACGCCGAATACCGGGTCGTCTGGCCGGACGGCAACGTGCGTTGGATTATCAGCCGCGGTGTCGTCGAGTACGACGCGCAGGGGCAGCCGGAACGCATGCTCGGTATTGCGATGGATACTACCGATCGCAAAGAGATCGAGATGGCGTTGGCGATGCTGTGCGACGTGGCGTCGATGGCCAACAACGCAACCGATGTTGAAGCGGCGATCGTGTACGCGCTCAAGCGGGTAAGCGAATACAATGGCTGGACGTGTGGTCACGCCTGGCTGCCGGCCGACGGCAACCCGGATGAACTGCTTCCGGGATACGTCTGGTACGAAGAAGTGCCTGCCCGATTTGCCAGACTTCAGGACCGGGTCTTGGCGAGCCGGCTCAAGCGGGGCGAAGGCCTGGTCGGCCGGGTGTTCGCCAGCGGCAAGCCGGAATTCACCAACGACGTCGGCGCGCACCTGGCGCGCTACAAGGCCCCCTTCGCCGAATTCAGGGGAATTCAAACCGCCTGTGCTTTTCCCGTATTTGCCGGGGAAGAGCGAATTGTCGGCGTGATCGAATTCTTCGCCGAAGGACGCATTCCCCACACAGAGCAACGGTTAGCGTGGATGGTCAGCGTGGGAACGTTGTTGGGTCGCGTCATCGAACGCAAGCGGGCCGAAAAAGCGCTACGCGAGTTGAATGAAACGCTCCGGCAACGAGCCCGGGACCTCCAACGTTTGGCAGCCCAGCTTAGTCTGGCCGAGCACCACGAGCGCTCGCGGTTGGCCAAGCTGCTGCACGACGATTTGCAACAGTTGCTCGTGGCTGCTGGCCTACGTCTTACGTGCCTTGCCGAAGACGCGCAGGATGAACCGAAACAGGAGTTCGCAAAGATCCACACGCTGCTTCAGGAATGCCAGATGATCTCGCGAGACATGGCCCACGAGCTGAGTCCACCGATTCTTAGGCACGGGACGTTGGCCGACGTGGTCGCGTGGCTCGCCCAGTGGTTCGGCGACAAGCACGCTCTGACGGTCGTCGTGGATGCCCCGAGGAAAGTCCCAACCGCCCCGGAGCATCTCCGTGTATTTCTTTTTCAGGCGGTACGCGAGTTGCTGTTCAATGCGGTTAAGCACTCCAGAAGCACCGAAGCGCGAGTCAGCTTGTCGTGCCAAGATGACAATCTGACGGTGCAGGTGGAAGATGGCGGTGTCTGCTTCGACCCGTATGCCGTCGAAGCTCAACTCCGGCGGCCGAAGGGTTTTGGTCTATTTAGTATCCGGGAACGTTTGCAGGCCCTGGGAGGCCGGTTGAAGATCGAAAAAACGCGTCAAGGCGGGGCGTGCTTTCGCTTGGTGGTGCCGTTGACAGGGAGCAGCGAACCGTTGGCGGAGAGCGCCGAGACAGAAGGGGTCGAAATGGTTACGTGTGGTGACAGTCAGTTTCGTCGCGTGATCCGGCTGCTGGTTGTGGACGATCATGCCCTCGTCCGCGAAGGGTTCGTCAGCCTGCTGAACCGCCAGCCAAGCCTGAAAGTGGTCGGCGAAGCCGCAGACGGTGCGGAAGCCATCCAAAGGGCCGAAGAATTGCGGCCCGACGTGGTGCTGATGGACGTGGACATGCCGACGATGGACGGCATCGAAGCCACGCGGCGTCTTACCGAGCAGCATGCGGATATCGCGGTCATCGCCCTCTCGGTCCACGAAGACGCGAGCGTGTCGCAAGCCATGACCGCAGCCGGCGCCGACGCCTACGTCTCGAAGCGCGCCGCAACGAAGGAGCTTGTCGAGGCCATCCATCGCGTCTGCGATGGGAGTGCGACGTCAGGGTAGCCATCATCTCTTCCCCCCTCACCCTGCCCTCTCCTACCGTGAGAGAGGGGACGGGGTCGGGAGTCGTTTTCGGGCAACAACGAACCATGTGGAAAACGCTCTCTCCGAAAACGACTCCCGACCCCTTTCCGCAAAACGTGACAGTCATTCATTTGCCGATCCTAAGGGGTGATTGCACGAAGCACATTGCGAATCGGCTGGCCGGGTACGTACACCTTCGGCCGAATGATGACCGGCGCCACCCCTGGAGCGACTGCGACGGGTCGATGCACAACCACCGGCGCGGGAACCACAGGTACCACGGGCCGATGCACAACCACCGGCGCGGGAACCACAGGTACCACGGGCCGATGCACGACCATCGGGGCCGCGGGAACAACGTATTGTCCGCAGGCCCAACTCGGCAACGTAAGCACGGCTAGGCCCGCAATGAGCGAAACGGTTCGAAAGTTCATCGTTATTCTCCTACGTTTGTCTCGTCGATATCGGTCTCTCCTGAGCCGAAGCAGTGCAAAACGCATACCAAGGCGCGTAAGCACCGTTCGAGAAATAACTGACGCACTTTCGGCCCCTCACCCTGCCCTCTTCCCGGAGGGGCGAGGGACATCGGACAGTTATTACTGCTTCAACAAGGCGATCAGGACGAGCATGATGACGCCGTTGTTTACGGCGTGAGCCACAATCGAGGGCACCAGGGTGGTCCGCCACTCCCGCATGCACGCCAGGGCCAAGGCGATGCCCACGATGCCCGGTACGGCTGGCAAACCTTGGGGATGAAGCACAGCGAACAACACGCTTGCCACCAGCGCACTGAAAACCACGCTCGGCCAACCGCGCGGCGAATCGGTCGCTTCGCGCAGGTGGCGGTACAGCAAGCCGCGGAACATGATCTCTTCCACGATCGGGGCGACGACACAAGCCAGCAAGATCACTTGCACCATCTGCCACCAGCTCGCCTCGGCAAGCCAAATGGCGATCGGATGGACAGGCATATCGCCCGGTTCGCCGGGATCTCCGGCGATTCCGACAGCAAGCGACGTCAGGATGGCCGTGAGGAAGATCAAGGGGATGGCCATGGCATAGCAGCCCAATCCAAACAGGCATTCCCTGACCAGGCCGCGCCCCATCGTCCATCCCATGTCTTCACGAAGCCGTTGCCAGGACACGCCGCGAAGCAGCGGCCAGACGAGCGCCAGCAGGCTGCCCCCCAGCGAGATCAGCCCGATGGCGGCCAAGGGCTCGGAACCCAGCCATAGACTGGTGCCGACACTCAGGCCCAGAAACAGCACCAGCCACACGGCAAACGTCTCGAGGTACACCCCGCCATATCCGCGATCGACCTTCATGCCGGACAACTTGCCGCTAAACAGCAGCGCTCCAAAAACCAGCAGGACGAACAGCCCCAGTATCCCCACGACTCCCACGGCCACCACGGCGGCGATGACCGAAAAGAACGTCTGCCGGGCCTCGGCAATCACCTGTTCGCGAAGCGGGCCTTGCCGCTCCGGAGGCGCCAGCGCCAGCTTGCCGAACCAGCCCAGTTGCGATTTCAATCGTTCGCGTTCCTGTGGGGTGATCGAAGGCGCGGACCATTCGTCCTGCGAGTAGTCTTCGAAAATGCGTGTCAGGATCTCGACCGAGGTGCCTTCGTCCCCTTCGGCATCCTGCGCCCCTTGCACCTCGCGCAATCGCTGCAAGCCCGCTTCAGGATCTTGCACTTCTGCGACCAACACCGCGAGGCGTATCCGTTGCCAATCGGTCGTCGTTTGCCAACGATCCAGCGTCCTTTGGATCGCACCAAGCTGTTGATCGCCGACCAGTTGTACCGCTCCCAACAAGTATTGGGCTTGCAGCGTGAACAGCGTCTGGCCCAACGGTCCCCGCTCCGCTTCCGCATCGAGACCGTTCCGCGGCGCGCCGATCAGCAGTGCGGTTAGCAGCAGGATCACGCCCCAGACCAGCACGTTGGCGGTCGGGCGGCGACGGTTTTCCGGAGGGTGAGATTCTTGGTCCATGGACATATCTGGCCGAATTACTTCTTCACTTCGAACTCTGCGTCGATCGGCTCGTCGGACGGCTCATCCTGCGGGCTCGAATCGGTCTGCGGCTGAGGCGGTGTTTGCGAAGCTGCCTGGCCGTACAGGGACTGGCTGAAGGCGTGCGACGCCTGTTCCAGCTCGCTGATCGCCGCCTTGATGGCCGCCGCGTCCTGGCCTCGCGACGTCTCGCGCACGCGTTCGATGGCCCGTGTCAGCGGCTGGCGGTCGGCATCGGACAACTTGTCGCCCTGCTCGCGGATCAGTTTTTCGAATTGGTAGCAGAGGTGTTCGCCCTGATTGCGGGCCTCCGCCAATTCGCGCCGCTGTTTGTCCTCGGCGGCATGCTGTTCGGCTTCGCGCTGCATCCGCTGGATCTCTTGATCCTGAAGCCCCGCCGACTGTTCGATCCGCACGGAAGCCTCCTTCCCGGTGCCCAGATCCCGCGCGGAGACATTCAGGATTCCGTTCGCGTCGATGTCGAATTTGACCTCGATCTGCGGCAGGCCGCGCGGCGCCGGCGGGATGCCTTCCAAGTTGAACTGGCCCAACATGCGGTTGTCTTGCGCCATCGGCCGTTCGCCTTGATAGACCTGGACGGTCACTGCCGTCTGGTTGTCCGCCGCCGTGCTGAACGTTTGTTTCCGCTCGGTGGGGATCGTCGTGTTCCGCTCGACCAGCTTGGTGAAGATACCGCCTTCGGTTTCGATGCCCAGCGACAGCGGCATCACATCCAGCAGCAGGATGTCCGAGCGTTCGCCGGCCAGGACGCTGCCCTGGATCGCTGCACCGATGGCCACCACCTCATCCGGGTTGACGCCTTTGTGAGGCTCCTTGCCGAAGCACTGTCGCACGTACTGTTGCACTTTCGGAATGCGGGTCGAGCCGCCGACCAGCACGACTTCGTCGATGTCCTCCGGTTGAATCTTGGCATCCGCCAGCGCTTGCTCGCACGGCTTCTTGATCCGCGGCATGAAGTGGTCGATCAGTTCTTCGAACTTGGCCCGCGTGATGGTCATCAGCAGATGCTTGGGGCCGGACGCATCGGCCGTGATGAAGGGCAGATTGATATCGGTCTGGGGCACGCTGCTGAGTTCTCTCTTAGCCTTTTCGCAGGCCTCGGTCAACCGCTGCAGGGCCATTGGGTCCTGGCGCAGGTCGATCCCCTGTTCGCGCCGGAACTCTTCCGCGACGTAGTTCATCAGATCTTCGTCAAAGTCGTCCCCGCCCAAATGCGTATCGCCGCTGGTGGACAGCACTTCGAAGATGCGGGCTTCGTCGTCGTCGCCCGTACCGCCCACCTGCAGCACCGACACGTCGAATGTCCCGCCACCCAAATCGAAAACGACGACCTTTTCTTCTTTCTTTTTATCCAGGCCGTACGCCATGGCTGCCGCCGTCGGCTCGTTGATAATCCGTGCCACTTCCAGTCCGGCGATCTGGCCGGCGTCCTTGGTCGCTTGCCGCTGCGAATCGTTGAAGTAGGCGGGCACCGTGATGACGGCCTTGTTGACCCTGTGGCCCAGGTAGGATTCGGCCGCCTCTTTCAGCTTCCGCAACACCTTGGCCGAGATCTCCTGCGGCGTATAGGTGCGGCCGTCCATCTGCACCTGGACGTACTCTGCGGGATCGCCGACCACCTGGTAGGGAACGATTTTCTCTTCGGCCTGGACTTCGTGATGGCGCCGCCCCATGAACCGTTTGATCGAATAGACCGTTCGCGTGGGATTGGTCACCGCTTGTCGCCTGGCCGGTTCGCCGACCAGCGTCTCATCTTTCTTGGTGTACCCGACCACGCTGGGCGTCAGACGATTGCCTTCGGCATTGGGAATCACTTTCCCTTCACCGGCCTCGACCACGCCGACCACGGAGTTGGTCGTCCCCAAGTCGATCCCGATAATCTTCTCGCCGTTCATCGCTGTTTTTCTCCTTTCGTTCACAGGGCGACTGACGACGCCGTGGCTGCGTTCCCGACGGTGCCAGACGCCGCCTTCGAACTTCGGTTGCTTGCGCTGGCCCTTGATACTCAACTGATGGTTGCCACTCTTGCCTTTACATGGATTTCCGTATAGCAATATCTGTGCCAAAAGATCACCCAAATGCCACAGCTTGTTTTTTTCTCGTTCGCTAAGTTCTGACCCGCCTTCCGTCCAGGTCATACTGACGCAAAAACACGACACGCTGTCGCAGGGATAACAAACAGCACCCACAGATTCCGGCGCGGCCTCGGCCACCGTCCGCACAAGGGGACAACGGTGGCCCATCAGAAGGTAGCGATTTTCACTACCCTGGAATCAGGACTTGCGGGATACCCGAACGCTCGCACGGTGCGATAAGTTGACAGGACACATATCGAGATCGTGTCGTTTGCCGTTCGGCATGGGGAAATCATCAGCGTCGCACCGCGACGAAAGTTCCCAGCGAAATCATTCAACACCTTAATTCCAACCGCATGCAGGAGGCTTGAAATGCCCGACGTCCAAAACGCTGGCGCTCACGGAACATTGCAGTACTCAAATCCGCGTCGAACCCAATGGGTGCAGACCGTCTGGGTGAACACCCCGGAAGGACTCCACTTGCGGAAGTGTGCCGCCATTGCGGAACTGGTGGGGAAGTACCAGGCCAGGGTCAGGTTGCAGAAGGACGACCACTCGGAGGATGCCGCCAGCGTTCTTAGCCTGATGCTGTTGGCCGCCACGCAAGGGACGCCGCTGACGGTGTCGGCGACGGGACCGGAGGCGGAACTCGCAGTCCGGGCGGTTGTTGAGTTGTTTGACGAGGTCGGCGAAATCCCGCAAATGGTGGGAATATCATGACGCCCAAGATTGCCTCATTAAGCACCCGGCCAGGAGTTTCTTGTCAATCAAGGTAGCCCTGCATGGGTGAC